>JARFQS010000539.1 GCA_029287645.1 Thermoanaerobaculia bacterium
GCGACGGCCTGGTACCACGGGAGACTGGACGAGAATCTGCAGCGTGATCTGCGGTCGACGCTCGACGAAGTCGAAGCCTTCGCCCTGGGTGACTACGCGGAGGCACTGATCAGGGGAGACACACTCGAGGGTCACCAGCGAGAGGAGATCGCGGATCGACTGGCTCGCTACACGGGGCTGAGTCGCGAGTATGTCCTGCAGACCAATCTGCGGATTCAGATTCACCGCTTCGTCAAGCAGCTGCGACGAGACGAGAAACTCACGATCGGGCGACTCGACAGCCGATTCACCGGGATCGACAGGGATGCCGCAGCAGAGAACTACGAGTTCGATCCCAGCTATGCTGCGATCCAGGGTCCCTACACGGCGACTCTGAACGACTATGTGCGACGAGAGCTGGGATTCGAGATCGATCTGCCCTACGAGATCCTCAGCGGCCGGGTGCGACCCTGGAATTTCGGCTCCTATGAGAACAGGTATGTCAACGTCGCGGAGACCCTGCGCCAGGCCATGACCAGAAACCCCAGCCTCAAGGTGTTCGTGGCGAATGGCTTCTACGACCTGGCAACGCCCTACTTCGCGACACAGTACACATTCGACCACCTGGGCCTGGATCCATCGCTGAGGCACAACATATCCATGGGCTACTACGAGGCCGGGCACATGATGTACATCCAGCTGGCCTCGTTGATGCAGCTGAAGCAGGATCTGCGCGAGTTCATTCTGTCTGCGGTGCCGTAGGCCGGGTCGAGATCGAGCTCGCCGCCCGAGTCCATGCGCCGCCACCTCTCAGTCGATCCGAGACTTGCCCTTCTGCTGATGCTGACGGTTCTCGGGGCTTTCGCCTGGCTGACCCGGCATCCCGAGTCGGAGCTCGTACGTCGTGCGGAGGAGTGGCCTGTCGTGGGACAGCTGGCGACCGCCTTCAGGAAAGCCTACTCGGTGTCCGGCCCTTCGAAAGAGGTGCTTGACGGTGTGCAGCGGACGGACAAGGGGGATACTGCCCAGTTCGATGTCGATGTCGAGGGTGTGGATTCTGACAGGGTGAGCGCCCGACCTCAGGTCTGGGTGGAGCCCGGAAGTCAGGTACAGGTTGCGCCGCGGGGCGGCAGCGAGGTTGTGGCGACAGTCGAGCTCCTCGGCAACTACTCGGTCATCGAGCGTCGCGGCGACTGGTTTCACATCTACAGGTATTCCGTAGACGGTGGCGCTCTGGAGGGCTGGGTCCTGCTCGAGGGATACGTGGAGCCGTCCCCGGAGAGGCTGCATCGAGCCGAACCCGTGCTGCCGATGGCTGCAGTAGCGCCGAGCGCGGACAGGGTGGAGCGAGCTCGCTCATTCATGGAGGGTGGCGGTATCGAGGCATCTTGTGGCCCCTACCTCCTCTACACGGACGCAGGCCCCGAAACGGACCCTTGCGGACAGCTGGCCACCCAACTCGAGGAGACGTATCGAAAGCGGTACGGCTTGACGCCGGTTGGCGAGCCTGCGGAGGCGATCTTCTGGTTCAATACGCGAGACGCCTACGAGGGGTTCATCGCGGACAATCAGCGCATCCCAGCCGACAAAGCAGGACATGCGGCCCCCGCCCGCGGATACCTGGCCCTTCACTCCGAAGATCTGCCGCGAAAGGCGGTCGCTACGACGCTGGCGCATGAGCTGATTCACCTGATCAACCGCCGGTCCTTGGGTCCCGCCCTACCACCCTGGTTGAGCGAGGGACTCGCGGACGAGTTGGCGGAATCGAGACTCGAAGACACCGGCCGTCTGGTGCCAGGAGAACTAGGGGGTTACAGCCTGGTGTCCGGTAACGTGATTCAACACTACGGTGGTTTGGTCTCCGCCGCCAGATTGAAGGAAGCTCTCGAAACGTCGGAGCTTCCGACGCTCGACGAGTTGATGGAGATGGGGTCGGAAGAATTCCACGAAGCGTCGCAGGAAACGCTCCTCTACGCCCTGAGCTCCTTTTGGATTCGCTTCCTGTTGAGCGACGCTCCGGGCTCCGATGCAGTCGGGTTCCGTGCCTATCTGGAGGCGGTTGCATCGGGGCAAGACCTGGAACCCGACCTGCTGCTGCGCTACTTGAGCGGTGACGAGCAGCAGAGGGAAGCCGCATTCCGGACCTGGTTGCGCTTTCAGGCCACCCCGATACCGGAGGTTGTACGGGCGGAACCCTAGGAGTCCTGGGGCAGGGGTCTGAGAGGCTCCTCCTCCCGCCAGGCTGCCTCGCCGTCGGCGTACCACTCCCGCTTCCAAATGGGAGCTTCTCGCTTGAGTCTTTCGAGCGCCTCCCGGCTGGCGGCGTAGGCCGCCGCGCGGTGGGGGGCCGCCGCGGTGATCACCACGCTGCTTTCGCCCACCGCCAGGTCGCCGAGGCGGTGGACGATACGAACTCGTAGGCCCTCCGTAGCAGCTTCCAGGTCGCAGGCGATTCTCTCCAGCGCGGCTTCGGCCATGGGCTCGTAGGCCTCGTAGGTCAGGCGCACGACCTCACGGTCTCGATGGTGATTGCGGACTGTCCCGACGAAGAGGACAGTTGCCCCGCAGCACGGGGACGTAGTCTCCTTGGCCACGGCGGCGATATCGATCGGATCGTGCTCGATCCGAGACCGGGCCGGACAACCGCCGGAGACCGGTGGCAGAAGCGCCACCTCGGCTCCATCGTGCAAGAGAGTGTCGGATCCCACCAGCTCGCCATCGATGGCCACCGCCAGGCGACTCCAGATCGGTTCCAGGTCTGGATGATCGCCGGTCAGTAGCTCACGCACCCGATCCAGGCTGGAGCCCTCGGGTACTTCTATCTCGATTCGGCTGCTGCCAAGGGCAGAAGCGGCACTGGCAAATGCGAGAACCTGGATCTTCACAGGCGGAATGGTAGCACCCGGTCGTTCAGGGTCCAGGCAAGACTGCGACCGTCGGGCTTATAATGGCGGACTCTGCTAAGGAGAGCGAATTGACGATCCTGGAGAGCCGAATACAGCGGAACGAGGAGTTTCAACGCCGACTGGAGCATTGGCGCAACACGCTCAAGGACCTCCGCAGTCAGGAAGCCGAGCTCCGCCTGGGGGGTGGTGTCAAGGCCCTGAAGCGCCAGAAGGACAAGGGCAAGATGTCGGCTCGCGAGCGGGTCGTGGAGTTGTGCGATGCCGACTCCGAGTTCTTGGAGCTGGGTCTGTGGGCAGCTCATGGCCTCTACAAGGAGTACGGTGGAGCCCCGGCGGCCGGTGTGGTGACCGGAATCGGCAAGATCCACGACCGGGATGTCGTCGTGGTCTCGAACGACGCTTCCGTCAAGGCCGGTGCATGGTTTCCGATGACCTGCAAGAAGGTTCTGCGGGCTCAGGAGATCGCGCTCGAGAACAGGCTTCCCATTGTCTACCTGGTGGACTCGGCTGGCGTATTTCTGCCACTTCAGGACGAGATCTTCCCCGACAAAGAGCACTTTGGACGGGCCTTCTTCAACAACGCCAGGCTGTCGGCCGAAGGCGTCTTCCAGATGGCGGCCATCATGGGCCCCTGCGTGGCGGGAGGGGCCTATCTGCCCATCATGAGCGACGAGTCCCACATCGTGGAAGGGGAGGGCTCGATCTTCCTGGCGGGCCCTCATCTCGTGAAGGCGGCCATCGGTGAGGAGATTGGCAACGACGAGCTGGGTGGTGCGATGGTGCAGTGTGACATCTCCGGTGTCGTCGATCACCGTCATCCGGACGACGCCAGTTGCCTGGTCAAGATCCGAAGCCAGTTCGAGCAACTCGCGCAGGGAAAGACCGCACCCTTCGCGCGCCGCGAGGAGCGCGATCCTCTATATCCGCCCGAGGAGATCTACGGCATCGTTCCCGACGATCACTCGCGGCCCTACGACACTCACGAGCTTCTCGCCCGGTTGGTGGACGCCAGTGAGTTCGATGA
Organism: Thermoanaerobaculia bacterium; assembly: GCA_029287645.1. GTDB lineage: Bacteria > Acidobacteriota > Thermoanaerobaculia > Multivoradales > JAHEKO01 > JAUVRX01. Next base: position 3,910 of record JARFQS010000539.1, read on the forward strand.
GTACAAAGCGACCTATGGGAAGACTCTCGTGTGCGGCACTGCGTGGATCAAGGGGTGGCCTGTCGGAATCCTGGCGAATCAGCGATCCATCGTGGCGCGGAAGACCGGCACCGACAGCCAGGACAGGGAGCTTCAGATCGGTGGGGTGCTCTACTCGGACTCAGCCGACAAGGGTGCCCGATTCGTGGAGCTCTGCAACCAGAAGGGGATTCCGCTGGTCTTCCTGCAGGACGTGACCGGCTTCATGGTGGGAAGTCGGGCCGAGCAGGGGGGGATCATCAAGAGCGGCGCGAAGATGGTCAATGCCGTCGCCAACTCCGTAGTGCCCAAGATCACGCTCTTCATCGGAAATTCGTTTGGAGCCGGCAACTATGCCATGTGTGGCAAGGCGTACGCCCCGAGATTCCTCTATGCGTGGCCGTCGGCAGCCATTGCCGTCATGGGTGGTGAACAGGCCTCCAAGACCCTGCTGGCGATTCAGTTGAAGGGGCGGGGTGAGAACGTCTGGGAAGAGGAGAAGAACGAGCTCCTCGCCAAGATCCAGGCACGCTACGCGGAGGCGACGGACCCTCGGTATGCGGCGGCACGGCTCTGGGTGGATGCCATCATCGATCCGCTGGAGACACGGCAGATCCTGGCTCGCTCTTTGGCTTGCGCTGCACAGAATCCTCACTTGGAGGAGTTCAAGACCGGAGTGCTGCAGACCTGAGGAAGGGCTCGCGCCACAAGTCATGAACGATAACCTTCTCGAAATCAGCCAGGACGGGGATCTCCTGTGGGTCACACTCAATGATCCGGCCCGGGCCAACGCGCTCTCGCCGGATCTGGTCGAGGCGTTGACCGACCTGTACGGGAGTGACCTCCGAGCCAGGGGGGTCCGGGCAGTCTTGCTGGGTGCCAACGGGAAGCACTTTTCAGCGGGGGCGGATCTGGCGCACCTCGGGACCCTGTTGGAAGCCGGCCCCGAGGAGAACCGAGCGGACTCAGAACGGCTGCGGGACCTCTTCGAGTCGGTGCTGCGACAGGAGGCCCTGACGGTAGCGATGGTGCAGGGTGCCTGCGTTGCGGGAGGCTGTGGCCTGGCGACGGCCCACGATTTCATCGTGGCCACGGAGTCTTCTCGGTTCCTGTACAGCGAGGCTCGGATCGGTTTCGTCGCGGCTTTGGTAGCGACCTATCTGCCGCTTCGCATGCGCGGCTCGGACATTCGGGAGATGCTGCTCAATCCCGAGTTCGTGACGGCGCCGCATGCCCTCGACAAGGGCCTGGTCAACCGGATCGTGGGCGAGGAAGAGCTGCGCCAGTCGGCCAAGCAGCTGGTGATCGGAATCCTGGAGAAAGCGAGCTCTGAGTCGATTGCGCGAACCAAGCGTACCCTGTTGGAAGTACTGGGGCGGCCCCTGGGCGAGGCGCTGGAGAGAGCGGCCATCGCCAACTCCTCGGCCCGGGCCACGGATGACTGCAAGCACGGTATCTCGACGTTCCTCGCGACCAAGTCGCCGCCCTCGTGGCGGGACCCGGACGACTAGCCCGGTGGCCGGCCACCTCCCAGAGCAACGTACATGGCTTCGTTTCGTCCACGACTGATTCTCTTCGACATCGACGGTACCCTGCTCCTGGGTGGTCCACGACTGCGCCGGTGGTTCGGTCAATCCCTGCAGACAGTCTACGGCCTGGCCGGGGACATCGACGGCCACAGTTTCTCGGGCAAGACGGATCCACAGATCGTTACAGAGCTGATGCTGGGCGCCGGCCTCTCGGAAGACGAGGTCTTCGGCCTCCTGCCTGATCTCAAAGCGGTGTACCTGGGCCGGATGCGAGAGGAGCTCACAGCCGAGGACATGACGCTTCTGCCGGAGGTGGTTTCCGTGCTCTCGCGCCTCGAGGAAGAGCCCGACGTGACACTCGGGCTCCTGACGGGTAACTGGGAGGCCGGAGCGCGAAGCAAGCTCGCCTGCTTCGACCTGAACAGATTCTTCCCATTTGGCGCCTTCGGGGACGACCGTGAGGATCGCACCGACCTGCCGCCCGTGGCGCTGGAACGTGCCTCCGAGCAAGGGGCGTACCCCTTCTCGGCAGAGGAGACCCTCATCGTTGGTGACAGCCCGCGGGATGTCACCTGTGCCCGGGCCCACGGGATCAAGGTGGCTGCCGTCGCGACAGGCTACACACCGATGGAGCGTCTTCGAGCGACGGGGGCCGACTGGGTCTTGGGCGGGCTGGACGAGGCGGCCGAGATCCATCCCATGTTCGAATCTTGAGCTCGCTCACGGCCGAGCTCTGCCGACGGGACGACGGGATCTTCAACCGAGGTGGGTCCGGAACCACTCCTGGGTGGCATTGAGAGCCTCCACCAGATGAGGAGTGGGACCGTCGAAGGGATGCTTGGCCCCGAGGGTGTGATCCCCGCCTGCAATCAACCTCAGCTCGCAGGGGGCAGCCGCTTGAGCGGCGAGCAGACGGGCTTCTGACACAGGCACGGTCTCGTCCCGGTCGCCGTGGACAATCAACCAGGGCGCTTTCCTGGCTGCGCCTGCGGCGCATGGATCGAGCTGGCGTCGAAGTCTCTCCAGATCTTCGAGGACCATGGCGTCGATAGCCAATTGCTGGCCGGTTCGACTGTTCACCACAGGGATGTACCCTCGGCGTCGCCAGATCTCCTTCTCGTCTACCGAGGCTCGGTCGAACGTGCTCACGGACGCCCAGGTGACGAGTGCCTGGATCTTGTTCTTCCAGGATTCCTGGGCCGCAGCCAGAGTGGCGATCCCGCCCCCTCGACTGTGCCCGAAGAGGCCAATTTTCTGAAGATCGATCCGACCCTTCCCGATCTCTCGGTCCAGAGCAGACACGACTCGTTTCAGGTCTCTGAGGTCTTGGCTGAAGGTGGCTCGGCGGAAAGCCTCCGTATCGGTTACCAGGACGTCACCTGGCCTCATTCCCGCTCCGGTGAAATTGAACCGGACCACGGCGAAGCCTCGTTCACTCAGCAGCTCTGCGAGATGTGGAAAGAAGCCCCACTCCATGAAGCCCTTGAAGCCGTGGCAGACGACGATCGTCGGTCTTGGACCAGGGCGCTCCGGAGTGTGGAGTATCCCGAGAAGCTCTCGGCCGTCGCTCATTTCGAGGCTGAAGGGTCGGGTTTCGGACATCGGGTCATTGTACCTTTGGAACCTGCGCCTGGGGGAGGGAGTGGGTTGGTAGACTCTCGAGATGTCCCACTCATCTGGTGGCCCCGCCGGACCCGATACCTGCTCAGAACTGGGGCGGACGCTGGGTGGAGAGCCCATGCGGCTCGAGAATGGCAGCGAGGTCGTCGCTCACTACGGTTCCGAAGAGGCCGAGTATCAGGCCCTCGTCGACGCAGTTGGGATCGCAGTGCGCAATTGGCCCGACCTTCTGCGAGTTCGGGGTGAGGACCGGAAAACGTTCCTCAATGGCAAGGTGACTTGTGAGATCGAGGGCATCGAACCCGGAGGAGGAGCCTACGGCTTCTTCCTGGATGCCAAGGGCCACATTCAGGCCGACACCGTGATCAGGGTGCTCGAGGATGCTGTCTGGCTCGAGCTTCCCGCTGGCCGAGGACATCGAATCGCCGAGCATCTGAGCCGCTTCATCGTGATCGATCGTGTGGAGGTCGAGCCGATGACGGATCTCGAGCCGCTGACCTTGGTTGGACCTCGGGTCGAGGATCTATTGGAGTCGTTTTCTGGCGTGGCCCCACCTCCCGAGCGGCCGTGGCAGGTGGGCTGGCTGGCGGCCGACCATGGCAACAGGGTCCTCGTCTCCGCAGATGGACGCTGGGGAGTGCCTTCTTTCACCTTCTGGCCGTCAGCCTGCGACGCCGAGGAGCTTCTTCGAGCCCTGCTGGAGGCGGGCCGGGACCACGATGCGAGATTGGTTGGCTACCGAGCTCTGGATCGGTTACGGATCGAGGCTGCGATTCCCTGGTTCGGAGCCGATTTCGGAGAGGCCAATCTGCCACAGGAGACGGGTCAGGGCGAGGCGGTCAGCTTCACCAAAGGCTGTTACCTGGGGCAGGAAGTGGTGGCCCGACTGCACTACAGAGGTCAGGTCCAAAAGGTCCTGTGCGGAGTGACGATCGAGGCGGAGGGTGTGCCGTCACCCGGGACATCGATCGTCTTCGAGGGCAGGAAGGCGGGTATGTTGACCAGTGCCGCCCGATCGCCTCGTATGAGGACAATCGCAGGTATTGCGATGCTGCATCGGAAGGCGGCGGATCTCGGAGCCAGATTGGAGCTCGAGGGCGTGGGCCGCGCTCGGGTTTCCAAGACACCGCTGAGGGAAGAGGTCTGACGAGCCTAAGGGTCTCTCAAACAGAGAACGACGACCCGCATCCACAGCTTCCCGTCGCGTTGGGATTGTTGAACTTGAAGCCGGCGCCGGTGGTGCCGAGAACGTAGTCGATCTCGGTGCCCTGCAGATATCGCGCGCTGATGGCGTCGACGTAGACCTGTAGACCCTCGTAGCCGATGACAAAGTCGTTCTCCCTCGGCTCACGCTCGAAATCGAGGGCGTATTCCATTCCACTGCAGCCGCCACCTCTGACGGCGACTCTCAGGCCGAAGACCTCGTCGATACCCTCCTGCTCACGGGTGATCTTGATCATCTGAATGGCCTTTTCGGTGAGCGTGAGGGGGTTCTGATTTCCGGACCCGGGGGTTTCCGGCGTCGGAGTTTGGGTGGTGGGTTCCATCGGTGCTGCTCCTCTCGAAGTTCCAGTCGTGTCGACGGTCGTGTCGGCTAATTGCAGGTTCTGGGTCCCGGCTCCGTCGGGTCAGGGTTGAGAACAGAGACGCGCTGCGGAGAATTCCCCAATCGGGTGGAGGTGTCGATACCGCCTCGCATCGGCCGGGATTCAGTTGATTGGCATCCGGCCGTTGAATCCATCGTCGTATCCGTGGAAGTGCCCGATGGAGGCCTCGGGATAGCGCCAGCAGTAGTAGCCGTCCCCGCAGTCCCAGTCGACCAGCCACAGGCCCTTGACCACGCATCCCAAGGCAGTGACCTCCTCTGTCCAGGCCTCGATGACCTGAGAGGTTGCACCTTCCAGCTCGTTCTGCCGACGCTCCATCTCATCGCGACTCTGGATGCCGTTGTAGAGCGCGCGAATCTGATGGATCGCCCGGTCCGTCAGGTCCCGAATGACTGGAAAAGTATCCAGTGCCTCCGCATAAGTGAAGATCCTGTCGTCCCATTCCATGGGGCCGGAGCTTAGCAGCTGTAGGTCGGAAGGTGCAGCGGATGACAGGAAGAAGTGGGCGCGATACCATCCCTGGACCATGCCCTCCGACGCCAAGATCCACGAAAGTCGCCCAGGGCGCCTCGAGGTCGTCACTGGTGGCATGTTCTCGGGCAAGAGCGAGGAGCTTGTCCGGCGTCTACGGAGGGCCTTGATAGCCCGGCAGAAGATTCAGGTGTTCAAGCCCCTCCTGGATTCGAGGCATGCTCCCGAGGTTCTGGTGACGCGAGACAATCGGACGGTGGACGCCTGTACGGTGGCCGACTCGGCAGAGCTGCTGCGCCGCGTCGAATCCGATGCGGAGGTCATCGGCATCGACGAAGCTCAGTTCTTCGACCGAGATCTGGTCGGTGTCGTCAGCCAGCTGGCCGATCGAGGTGTGCGAGTCATCGTGGCCGGCCTCGATCAGGACTATCAACGCCAGCCTTTCGGACCCATGCCGGAGATCCTGGCGCTGGCCGAGTTCGTCGACAAGGTGCATGCGGTCTGCGTCCGCTGCGGCGGGCTTGCCCACTACAGCCAGCGCATTGCCGGCGGGCAAGAGCAGGTGCAGGTCGGTGACAAGGAAGCCTACGAGGCCCGCTGCCGCAACTGCTACGAACCGTTTTCGAGCGAGTGACGCCCGGCCATACTCCCGGGCCGCGAGACTTCAAGGCTCACTCTGGGCCAGCGGCTTGGGACGATTGTCCTTGTCGACCTGCACATAGACCACCTCGGCCTGCGACACCAGCACTCGCTCTCCCCCACGAGAGCGCCGCACGGCCTCGACGCCGACTGTGACTCGACTCGCGGAATTGCCCAGCCGAGTCGCCGCGGCGTAGAAGCTCACCAGGTCGCCCACGAATACGGGCTGGTGAAACTCGACTTCCCGCATGGCCACGGTTACGAGTCGGCCTCGGGCGTGCCGGTGCG
>JARFQS010000597.1 GCA_029287645.1 Thermoanaerobaculia bacterium
TCGACGAGGACTCCGGCGACGGCAGGGACCCCGGCGCGACCGCGGAACTGGAGACGATCAGTCGCGAACTCACCATGGCCGGCATGGTCATGGGGACCGTGGCCTACATGTCGCCCGAACAGGCTCTTGGCAAAGAGGTAGATGCGCGCTCGGATCTTTTCTCTCTGGGCGCCGTGCTGTACGAAATGATCACGGGGAAGCAGGCGTTCTCCGGCGCGACCCAGGCGGCAGTGTTCGACAAGATCCTGAATCGCGCTCCTATGCCGCCGTCTCATCTCGGGATCGAGACTCCTTGGGAGCTACAGCAGGTCCTGGACAAGGCCCTGGAGAAGAACGCGGTCCTGCGTTACCAGAGCGCCCTGGAGTTGCATACCGACCTGAGACGATTGCGCCGTGACATGGAGTCGGGGCACTCGTCCGCCGTCGTAGCGGCTCAGGACTCTTCTCAGGATGTGCCGGCCGCCAGCGGCACCGTCACAGCCGCGGTGCCAGCGTATTCCGGCTCACAACCTGCGATCTCCGGCCCTCACCCGGCAGTCATGGGGACTCCGTCGGCCGGTGTTCCCGTTGCTGAACCTGGGCCGGTCTCCGGCAGACGGCGGATGCTCTGGGTCCTTTCGGCACTCCTGCTGGCGGCCATCGCCGTGATTGCGCTGCTCCTCCTCAGGCAACCCAGCACTGTCGCCCTCACCGACAGCGACGTGCTCCTGTTGACCGACTTCACCAACACCACTGGAGATCCGGTCTTCGACGACACGCTCAAACAGGCTCTGGCTGTGAAGCTCGAAGAGTCTCCGTACCTCAATATCCTCCCAGAGCGGCAGGTGCAGGAAGCCCTGAGGTTCATGGGCCGTGAAGCCGAGGACCGCGTTACGCCCGAGGTCGCACACGAAATCTGTGAACGCAAGGGCCTCAAGGCCTTGGTTAGAGGCGAGATAGCCCCGCTGGGGAGCAACTACGTCGTCACGCTCACGGCGGAGGAATGTCTTACGGGCCGAGCGCTGGCTCGGCAGCAGGTGGAGGCATCCAGCAAGGAAGAGGTTCTTGCGGCGGTCGGTACCGCAGCTGTGGAGATCCGCCGCAATCTGGGCGAGTCCCTGGCCTCGATCGAAAAGTATGACGCCCCGGTCGAGCAGGCCACGACGTCATCGCTCGAGGCACTCAAAGCCTTCAGTCGTGGTGAGAAGCTGAGAGCCAGCGGACAGGAGGACGAAGCCATTCCGCTCTTCCAACGAGCAGTCGAGCTCGATCCCGACTTTGCCCACGCCCACGGAGCGCTGGGTACCATCTACGGGAATCTGAGGGAATGGGAGGCATCGCGGGAGTACCTCTCGAGAGCCTTCGAGCTGCGCCATCAGGTCAGCGAACGGGAAGAGCTGTACATCACGGCGCACTACCACGACAACGTGACCGGTGACGTCGACAAGCAGATCGGTGCCTACGAACAGTTCAAGGAGGCCTACCCCCGAAACTGGACCCCGGTCAACAACCTCTCCGTGCAGTACAACGATCTCGGATGGTTCGAGAAAGCCGTCGAAGAGAGTCGCGTGGCCGTCGAGCTCAATCCGAGCCATGCCTTTCCGTACTCCAACCTGGCAGAGGCCCTGCGCAGCCTGAATCGGTTGGGCGAAGCCAAGCAGGTCTATGAAGAGGCCCTCGAAAGGGGATTCACCTATCACGCTCTCTACACCGGTCGCTATCTGATTGCCTACCTCGAGGGCGACGAGGAGACCATGCAGCGCATGGCCGACTCGCTGGTGGGCAAGCCGGGTGAAGCGTTCATGCTCGCAGCGCAAGCCAAGGTCGCAGCCTCGTCGGGCCGCCTGGTCGAAGCCCGACAATTGACAGACCGGGCCGTGGAAGTCGCAAGGCAATTTGGTTTCGCCGAACAAGCTGCCTTCTTCACCGCCGAGGCCGCTGCATACGAAGCCGCCTTCGGCAACGAGCCGGAATCCAGAGAGCTCGCCATGGCGGCGCTGGAAAGCGTCCAGAGCCGCGACACCATGCCCTACGCAGCCGCCATCCTCGCCCGGGCTGGCGCTATCCAGCAGGCCGAAGCACTTCTCGATGAGCTTGTAGAACGCTTCCCCGAGGACACGATCATCAACAAGGTTCAAGTGCCTATTGCCAGGGCCGCGATCGCTCTGCAGCAGCAGGAACCTCAGCGTGCCATCCGATTGCTGGAATCGACGATTCCCTATCAGAGAGGCCGACTCTGGGCCATCTACCTCAGAGGCCTGGCCTATCTCATGGCGGACGAACCGGCCAAGGCCATGGCCGAATTCCTGAAGCTGCAAGACCTCAGAAGTGTCCAGCCCGATCTGCCCGTCCATACCTTGACTCATCTGGGCAAGGCGCGCGCTAGTGCCGCCATGGGCAACTCCCAGGCCGCACGCCAGGCCTATCAGGCCTTTCTCGAGAGAGTGAAGGACAGCGACGAAGGCCTCCCGCTCGTCGCCGAAGCACGCACCGAACTAGCACGTCTACCCTGAGGGTCGCCGGACCCGGCGACCTGCTGTCCGCCGTTGGCTCTATCTTCTACTAAGGTTGTCGTGTAGAGGCCCGTCCGGGTGGCTCGCCTAGGGGACGGCGTCGGCAATGTAGGGGAGCCCCTTGCGGGCTCCCATGGGAGGGGTCAAGCCCCTGCCTTACATCCAGGGCAGGCCGCCACCTTGTCACGTCATCGCGCCGGATCTTCGGTTCTCTGCGATGGCCCTTGCGCTGCGCTCGACGTGGCACCCCCTGACGAACCACCCGAACGAACCTCGGGCACCGGTGAGGGCAATAAGGGCTTACAGGCGTAAGGGCTTAGGGGAAACAGCTCAGCGGGAGGTCTACAGCGACTCCAAGGGTTCGGCGTGGGGCCCTCACACTATCCGGCCGTGACGATCTGCCGTATTCTTAGGCCTTCGCTAGTCCGGCTCGTCGCGGCACCCGAAGTCACCGTTCCGGCAAATGCGGAATTGGAGGGAAGATGAGAGCTGAACATGGGCGCCTGCGCTTCGAAACTGTCGTCGCGGTCCTGATCCTGATCGGTCTCGGCCTGATCTGTGCGGGGACTGTGAGGGCCGATGAGAGCGACGCCAACACCGTCTTCGATCCGACTCTCTACTCGGCGATGAAGTACCGGTCGGTGGGTCCCTTTCGGGGCGGCCGGGTCACTACAGTGGCGGGAGTTCCAAGTCAGCCGTTCACCTTCTACTTCGGCTCCAGCGGCGGTGGGGTCTGGAAGACCACCAACGCTGGCGAAGCTTGGGAGAACATCTCCGATGGCTACTTCGGCGTAGGATCCATCGGTGCCGTCGCCGTCGCTCCCTCCGACCCCAATGTGATCTACGTCGGTACGGGCTCGGCCTGCCCGAGAGGCAATGTCTCGAATGGTGATGGGGTCTATCGATCCACCGATGCTGGCAAGACGTGGCAGCACATGGGGCTCACCGAGACGGGCCAGGTCGGCCGCATCGTGGTGCACCCGAACGACCCCGATCTCGTCTATGTAGCGGCGCTCGGCCATATCTTCGGACCCAACGAAGAGCGCGGAGTGTTTCGCTCGGCGGATGGTGGGCGAACCTGGGACAAGGTGCTCTTCGTCTCCGATCAGGCTGGCGCCGTCGATCTGAGCATCAACCCCGACAACCCCAGGCATCTCTTTGCTGCCATCTGGCGAGCCGAGCGGAAACCCTGGACGATGATCGACGGCAGCGCGGAGAGCGGCCTGTACAGAACCACTGACGGCGGTGCGAGCTGGGAGCTACTCACCGAGGAAGGAGTGGAGAACGGCTTGCCTAGCGGGGTCCTGGGGCGGATCGGGGTCTCGATCTCTGCGGCTCGACCGGAGCGCGTATGGACCCTCGTCACCACGACCGGAGATGAGGCCGGCCTCTACCGCAGCGACGACCACGGAGATTCCTGGCGACAGATCAGCGCAGATCACCGCCTGACAACCCGCGGTTGGTACTACACCCACGTGCACGGAGATCCGACGGATCCGGAGACCGTGTACGTCAACAACGTCCATTTTCTCGAGTCGATCGACGGGGGGCAGAGCTTCGAGCGCCGTTCGGTGCCGCATGGCGACAATCATGACCTCTGGATCAACCCCCTCAACTCCAAGATCATGATCCAGGCCAACGACGGTGGGGCCAACGTCACCCTCGATGGCGGTACTACCTGGTCGACTCAACACAATCAGCCAACGGCCGAGTTCTACAGGGTCATGGTGGACAACCAGTTCCCCTACCGTCTCTACGGAGCACAGCAGGACAACA
>JARFQS010000612.1 GCA_029287645.1 Thermoanaerobaculia bacterium
CGGCATGCGAGAGCGGCGAGTTATTCGCGCCCTGGTGGTCTACAGCCCTACTTCCTTCTTCTTCGATGGGAATCGACCGCGCGGCATCATGGCCGAGCTGTTGCAGGCGTTCGAGAAGAAGTTGAATGAGGATCTGGGTACCGGCACGCTGAAGATCCACGTCGTCGCGATCCCGGTGTCCGCCGACCGACTGATTCCCAATCTCGAAGCTGGGCTTGGCGATCTCGCCGCAGGGGGCCTGGCGATCACTCCGGAGCGCCTGGCGCGAGTGGACGCTTCGGACCCGCTTTACCCCGACACTCGCGAGGTGGTGATCACCGGCCCGGGTGTGGACGGCCCGACAGCGATCGAAGAGCTTTCAGGCCGCGAGGTCTTCGTGCGGCAGAGCAGCAGCTACGCCGAGACTCTCACAATGCTCAATCAAAGATTCGAGGACGGGGGACGCCCGGGTGTGGAGATCCGATGGGTCGACGAGAACCTGGAAGACGGGGACATCCTCGAGATGACGGCGGCGGGCGTCTATCCCATGACTGTCGTCAACGAGGTGATCGCCGGTCCCTGGGTGGGAGCACTCGACGGGTTGACGGTCCATGACTCCGTTGCCCTTCGCGAGGGTGTAGACCTGGCCTGGATGTTCCGCCAGCAGAGCCCTGAGTTTGCCAAGGTGGTCAACGACTTCGTGGCCGAAAACAAGAAGGGAACGCTGCTTGGCAACATGCTGATCAATCGCTATCTGAAGACGGCGAAGTACGTGAAGAACCCCCAGACCGAAGAGGATCTGGAACGGCTGCGAGGGATGATGGGGCTCTTCAAACAATGGGCGGGAGTCTATGACTTCGACTGGCTGATGATGGCAGCTCAGGGCTACCAGGAGTCGGGCCTCGACCAGAACAAGGTCAGCCACGTCGGGGCCATTGGCGTCATGCAGCTCATGCCGGACACTGCCAAGGACCCGGCGGTCGGGATCCCCGAGGTTCACATACTCGAAAAGAACATCGAGGCCGGAACCAAGTACATGCGCTGGATTCTGGACAACTACTTCGAAGACGCCGAGCTCGACGAGATCAACAAGCACCTCTTCGCCTTCGCGAGCTACAACGCCGGCCCGAACCGCATCAAGCGGTTACGCAAGCAGGCTGCGGAAGAGGGCTTCGATCCGAACAAGTGGTTTCAGAACCTGGAAATCGTCGTGGCCCGCGAGGTCGGGCGGGAACCGGTGCAGTACGTGAGCAACATCTTCAAGTACTACACGGCCTACACTCTCGTTCTCGAGGACCTGGAACGAGAGAAGGAGATAGTTGCAGGCTGATGGAGAACTTGACGATCCGAATCTGTGCTGGATCGGTGCCGACAAGAGAGCCGCAATCGGTTGGCCACCGCATCGAGATCGAGGAGCTGCCGTTTACGATGCAGCAGCATCGAAAGCCGGAGCTGAAAGGAGATCCAGAGTGAACCGAAACCTGTCGATCCTCGGAGTTGGACTGGTGCTGAGCCTGTTTCTCGGTATCGTGGCCAGAGCCGAACTGACCGACGCGGACAAGATGGAGATCCAGAGGATTGCCGAAGAACTGCCGATCATCTTGGCAGAGCAAGGTTGGGACCCCTACGAGGAGAACTTCCATTCTGACTACGTGAACTGGTCGATGGTGCGCGATCAGGTCAGAAGCCGGGATGAGTTTCTCGAGGCGGTGAAGACCTGGTACGACGAAGGCAATCGGGCGAGTGGAAGTGAAGTGGTGCCCATCGAGTTCGTCGAGCTGGCGCCCGGTGTAGCCATGTTTCTGCACAGCCAACAGGAGGAGTTCAACGAGGGTACCGAAATCCGGGACATCCGATTCGTGAGCATCTACAAGCAGGAAGAAGGTCGCTGGTACCTTCTGGCGACCAGTTTCATGGATCTGCCGGAGGAGTAGGAACTGGACGTGAAGCCCTCTACGCGAGTCGCTCTCGCCGTCGGTTTGTTTCTTGGCTCAGCCGTAGCACAGGGAGGTTGGGCAGGGGGCTTCGAAGTCCAGGGTCACCGGGGGGCTCGCGGACTGGCTCCAGAGAATACGATGGCTGCCTTCGAGAAGGCCATCGAGCTGGGGGTCACGACCCTCGAGCTGGATGTCGTGATGACCAGGGACGGCGTCTTCGCGGTCCACCACGATCTGCGGGTCAATTCGAAGATCTGCAGGAGTCGAGGTGAGGCCTCGCTTCCCCGCAGGCCTCTGGCAGAGATGGAGTTCTCTGACCTCTCCCAGCTCGACTGCGGGAGCGGCCGTCTCGGCAACTTTCCCGAGCAGGTCCTGTCCCCCGGAGAGCCGATCCCCAGGTTGGAGCAGGTTCTCGACCTCGCCGTGTCCTCACCCTACCCTGCGCGGCTCAGCATCGAGCTCAAGCAACCGATGGGGAAGATGCCGAAGTCCGTAGAGGAGGTTGTCGCGACACTGGTCGAGCTGCTTGGCCAGCGGAACCTGGTGGACCGCGCGATTGTCCAAAGCAAGTGGGGAGAAGTGCTGGCCGAGGTTCGAAAGCAGGAGCCCGCTCTCGGTCGCTCCCTCGTCATCCGCATCGCCAGCGCCAAGCCCTGGATCGAGGATGGGACGGCGACGATCGTTTCCCGCAAGCACGTCTATCTCGATCGTGGAGAAGTGAAGAACCTCCAGAAGCAGGGGGTCCGGGTGATTCCCTGGACGGTGAACAAGGCGAAGGCCATTCAGAAGATGATGGACTGGGGCGTGGACGGAATCATCACCGACTACCCCGACCGGGCGCTGGATATTCTGAAAGCCCAGACGCCATAGAAGAAGGGCGGCGGTCCCACGAAGGAACCGCCGCCAAGGACTGCTCTACTGACCAGCTTTGAAACCAGAGTTCTGCAAGCTAGTCGGTCAGCTTGTGCAGGAACTCCTCGAGCTTGGACCACTGGTCCTTGGCCCAGTCCGCCATCTCGGCTACACCGCCGCTGACCAGGATGACCCGGCGATAGGTCGCGACCTGGCTCCAGTTGACGACGTTCCACCAGGCCTCCAGATAGTCGGGCCGGCGGTTCTGGTACTTCAGGTAGTAGGCGTGCTCCCAGACGTCGACACCCAGGATCGGGAAGATGCCCTCGGTGAAGATCGGGTTGTCCTGGTTGGCCGTCGTAGTGATTTTCAGTTTGCCATCCTGACCCACGCAGAGCCAGGCCCATCCGCTACCGAAAACGCCGCCCGCCGCCTTCGAAAAGGCCGACTTGAAGTCTTCGAAGGAACCGAAGTCCTCATCGATGGCGTCGGCCAGACCACCCGAAGGACTACCTCCACAGTCGGGGCCCATGACCGTCCAGAACATGGTGTGGTTGACGTGGCCGCCACCGTGATTGCGCACGGCGCCACGAATGTCCTCCGGAATGGCGTCGAGGTCGAGAATGAGCTCCAGCGCGGTCTGCTCACCGAGCTCGGGGTGCTTCTCGATGGCCGCGTTCAGGTTGTTGACGTAGGCCTGATGGTGCTTGTCGTGATGAATCGCCATGGTGTCCGCATCGATGTACGGCTCCAGGGCGTTGTTGCTGTAGGGCAGGTCGGGAAGCTTGTAAGCCATGAATCATTCTCCTTGTCTATTGATTAGCGGACCGAGATTATAGCCCGGTCCGGAGATTCGGATGGCGCCAGGGATTCTCGAGGGCAAGAAAAGGGCCGCATCGGCCCGTTGTCGAGCGCGGCTGTAGCCCTGTCTCCCAGGATATCTGGAACGTGCCTCAGATCACTGAACCGTGCTGCTCCAGGCTGTCGCGTCACCACTTTCGAAGCCGTCCGAGAAGATGACGTCCGCAGCGCTGCCGATCGCGTTGTTCGGTAGGTTGGCTCCAAGCTCGGTGATGAGCAGAGGAACGGCTACGCCGCGATTGGGGTCGTCGAAAGCGGTACCGTTGCAGGAGTTGTTCCCTCGGCAGTGGTGGAGAGCTACGACGAGATTGTCACTGTAGCCCAATACCGGCGATCCAGAGGAGCCGCCCTCGGTATCCAGGAAATAGCCGACATCGTCTTCGGGCCCCGAGCAGCCTGCTTCGGTCACGCTGTCGACCTCGCCGAAGCCGGACGGATTCTCCGGATAGGTGGAGAGAACCGCCAGTTCCTTGCCTCTGCCGCCGGGATGCTGTGGAGAGTAGATTCGCTCTTCGAGCACGGCACCGGTCTACCTCAACTGCATGAAGCCATAGGTGCCGCTCAGATTTCCGGGGAGTTTGACGAGTGCGAAGTCGAGATCCGCGCTGTCCTGAACGAGCGTGCCATCTGTGGCCTCGATCGTGCCATCACATCCCAGCTGTGGGCAGTCCGTGGCGCAGGTGGCGCCCTCCGCCATGAATTCGTAGTCGGTGTCGTCGGCCTCGGTCTGACTGGTGATGCAGTGTTCGTTGGTCATCATGTGGCCCTCGTCGCCCAGCAGCCATCCTGTACAGAGAAAGGAACTGAGTCCCTTGCGGGTGAGCAACCGGACCACAGCCCTCGATTCCTCATACATCTCCGGCTCGGAGTTCTTGTAGCAGACGGCGTTTTCCTTGTCATCGGTCGTGCACACCGCTTCGGTATCGTTCTCCTCGAGACCCATCTCGGCAGCGGAGAAGCCACGCCCGTAGTAATCGATGGAGAAGCCGTAAGCACCGACAGGTCCTTTGGCCCAGAGCTCGATGATGGCCCTCTCTCCGGTGATGTGGATGCCCCAGAATCCGCCGTTGCCTTCCTTGCCTCTTGTCTTCTTGCCGTATCCTTCGTACCTCCAGGACCGTGAGTAGTCGGGGGACCGGACGATCACGTAGTCACCCTCGGCCAGCTCGAAGCGACTGAAGTGCGGGGAGATGAAGCTCGCTCCCGGATGATGGATCTCCTTGGAGTAGACGAGCTGGGGCTGGGTCGTCGACAGCCCGACGTAGGGGTGGGGACTGTCGATTCGAATCTCCACCGAATCACCGATCTGAGTGGCACCCTGTCGACCGCTCGGCTCGGAGATGGTGTCTAGGGTGAGCGACGAGCTTCGACACACGCCAGCCTCCTGAGTGGCGAAGACTCCGGTTGCGACCAGGAAGAATGCAGCAGCGAGGACGGTGAGATTCTTCATCTTGAGTTCTCCTCCAGGGATTGTGATTTCACCCCTCCAACGATCGGAATACTGATCGTAACACTCCAAATGGGCGGCGCGAAGCATGACCCTGATGGCTTCAAAGGCTGTCGCGCGGACGTGAAATTCAATAGAGTGAGCTGGAATCTTCATTTGGGGGGACCAAGATGAAAAGAGCCTCGTTCGTTTGCCTTTTGGCGTTGATGGTGTCGGGTGCCTGGGCGCACGACATGTTCCTGGTGCTCGCCGAGCACAACCTGGCTCCGAATTCGCCGGTCAGTGTGTCGCTCTACAACGGTACTTTCGACAAGAGCGAAAACGCCATCGCCAGGGATCGAATGCTCGATGTCTCCGTGGTCGACGGCGCAGCCCAGGTCAGCCATCCGGCGACCGACCAGTGGCGTGACGAGGGTGCGGTGGCGATTCTCGAATTCGACACCGGCGACCCGGGTACCTATGTCGTAGGTGTCTCGACCGCAGCCAACATGATCGAGCTCACCGCAGAGGAGTTCGACGACTACCTGAAGCACGATGGTGTGCTCGACGTGCTGGAAGCCCGGCACCACGAAGGGGACCTGACCGAGCCGGTCCGCGAGCGGTATTCAAAGCACGTCAAGACGATTCTCCAGGTCGGTGATGCGGTGACCGACTCCCAGTCCTATGAGTTGGGCTACCCCATCGAAATCGTGCCTCTGGCCAATCCCGCTTCACTGGATGTGGGCGACACGCTGGAATGCCTGGTCTTGGCGAACGGGGAAGCGGTCGCGAACCAACTGGTCTATGCCAGCCATGAGGGCTTCCACGGACACGGCGAAGATGGAGCCCATCGGGAGGCCATCGACACGCGCACCGACGAGAAGGGTCTGGTGAAGCTCGAGCTGACGAAGCCGGGCCGATGGTACGTTCGCCTCATCCGCATGCTGCCGGTGGACGAGGAGGGCGTGGACTACGAGTCCAATTGGGCCACCCTGACCTTCGAGATCGACTAGCGAGGCGGCCCCTCTAGTCGGGCAGCTTCCTCCCGGGAGTCCAGGCGGCACCCGCAGCCTCGAGCTTGGCCTCGAAGCCCGGCAGCTCAACCTCCAACATCTCGGAGAGCTCACCGAGCAGCCCCGCGAACTCACCACGAGCGACTTCCAGACTCTGCCGCTGGGTAGCGGTCGGGGCCTGGCGGGTGTCCCAATGCCCGTAGGCGACCTGGCCCACCCTCTGCCGCACCGTGGGCACGGAGGGCTCGTTCCACTTGCCTCGAATGCGGTCTCCGAGTAGACGGAGTCGGAGATTCGCCAACGAGGCTTCGATCTCGTCGAGATCTGCGAACAGAGCCGGATTCGCTGCCGGAGCCTCACGCAACGCCTTGCGTAGGTAGGGGAGTCGATCTTCGGCGCGCTGCATCTCCTCGGCCGCGCCGGCGACCTGACGATAGAGCTCGGCGGTTTCGGCCTGGAACGCGGTGACCGCCTGGAAGTCGGGCTCCTCGAGACTGAAGCCAGGTACCGGCTTCACCTCGAATCGACGAGCCTCGGCCAGAGTCTCCACTCCCTTGCTCGAAAGCAGAGCTAGCTCGACACTGTACGTTCCCGGAGCGGCGAAGGGACCTTTCGGTGGGTCGTACCAGGGAGGCAGGAAGGCGGGTGGAGCCAGCTCGATCGGGTCGGCTGGCGGCAACCGGAGATCCCAATTGACGCGATGGAGGCCGGCCTCAACTGGCCCCTCGATCCGGCGCACGGCCTGCCCCTGGGCATCGCGCACGGTCAGCAGCACCATGGGTCCCTGCTCGAGTGCCTCCGAGTGGAGCGTCTCCCAACCTGGAAAGGGCACGTCCTCCTCGTTCTCCCTGAGCTCCTCCTCGCGCTCCAGGCGCTGCTTCTTCGAGGTCTTGGGGACCTGGTCGAGGTAGTAGGTGAAGATCGCCCCGTAGGGTGGGTTCGGAGCGGTGAAGTCGTCGCTACCCAGAGAGGGCTTCCCAGCCGCTTGTCCCGGGACCGACGGCATGTACCACCAGGCGTCGCGCACCGGGAAGAGAGCCGCTCCCCCGTCGAGGGCTCCATCGGCGATCTCTCGCAGAGCGGAGTAGTCGTCCAAGACATAGAAACCGCGGCCGAAAGTGGCTCCCACCACGTCGTTCTCGCGGCGCTGGATCTTCACGTCCCTGAAGGAGATGGTCGGTACGC
>JARFQS010000024.1 GCA_029287645.1 Thermoanaerobaculia bacterium
GAGTTCTACTGTCCCGGTTCGACCCTGGAGGCCCGGTTCGACAATTCCAATCCCCTGGCCTATGGCATGCCCTCCAAGGGCCTCGTCCTGTTCTGGAACAGCCCGGCCTTCGAGATCGCGCCGTCGAGAGAGAACGACCGCTACGAGATTCCCGTGCGCTATGCCGAACGCGATCTCCTGCAGAGCGGCTGGCTCATCGGCGAGGAGCACCTCGCCAAGAAGGCGGCCATGGTCTCCGCCGGCTACGGCAGGGGGCAGGTCCTACTGATCGGGTTTCCGGCTCAGCACCGAGCCCAGACCCACGGCACCTTCAAGCTGCTGTTCAACACGATGCTGCGATAGACGGCCCTCGGCGACGGGAGGCCGTCAGAGCGGGTGTCCGGACTCCGCAACAGCCATCGTTTCCAAGGAGCCGGACCCGCCCAGAGGGATGTTGACAACCTGAAATCGATCTGCCATACACCGCAGGTTACGCGTAGCGAGGAGGCATCGTGAAGATCGGCATTCGCAAGGAAGACAAAAATATCTGGGAGGCGCGGGTACCTCTCGTCCCGGAACAAGTGGCCAGCCTGATTGCCGATGGGATCGAGGTGGCGGTTCAGTCCTCGGACATTCGTGCGTTCTCGGATCAACAGTACCTCGATGTGGGCGCCTCGATCGTCCCCGAGATTCCCGACTTACCCGTGGTCTTCGCCGTCAAGGAGATCCCTACCGAGCTACTGCAGCCCAATCGGACCTATCTCTACTTTGCCCACGTCATCAAGGGCCAGGCGTACAACATGGAGATGCTGCAACGCCTGCTCGATCTCGACGCCACCCTGATCGACTACGAGAGGATCGTGGACGACGAAGGGCGTCGGTTGATCTTCTTCGGGCGTCATGCCGGGCTCGCGGGCATGATCGATACCCTGTGGGCGCTGGGCCGGCGGCTGAAGGTCGAGGGCTTCGACACTCCGTTCGCCCAGATCCTGCAAGCCAAGGACTACTCGAATCTGGACGCCGCCAAGGCCGCGGTGCTCCAGGTCGGCGAGGCCATCACTAGGACACCTCTTCCTGCCGAGTTGACGCCGATGGTGTTCGGATTCGCCGGCTATGGCCATGTTTCGAAGGGGGCCCAGGAGATCCTGGACCTTTTGCCCCACAAGCAGATCGAGCCAGGCGAGCTCATGGGCCTCGACCCCAGCACTCCGGGGCTGGTCAAGGTGGTCTTCGCCGAAGAGCACATGGCCAAGCCCATTGATCCTTCCCGATCCTTCGAGCTCCAGGAGTACTACGACCACCCCGAGCTCTATCGGGGTGACTTCGCCAAGTACGTGCCGTATCTAACCGTCTTGGTGAATTGCATCTACTGGACTCCGCAATACCCCCGGCTCGTAACGCGTGAGCTGCTGCACGGCCTCTACGGAGCCGGTAAGAGGCCATGTTTGAAGGTCATCGGAGACATCAGCATCGATGTCGAGGGGGCGATCGAGTGCTCGCTCGACCATACCGACTCGGGCGATCCGGTCTTCGTCTATCTACCCGATGAGGACCGCATCGAGCTCGGAGTCGAGGGCCATGGACCCGTCGTCCTCGCCGTCGACAACCTGCCCTGCGAGCTTCCGGTCGAGTCCTCGCAGGAATTCGGCAAGGCCCTGCTGCCCTTCATCGAAGCGGTGGCGAGCGCCGACTACAACGTCAGCTATGAAGACCTGGATCTACCGTCTGCCATCAAGCGGGCCGTCATCACGCACCGCGGCAGCCTGACTCCAGACTACGAGTACCTACAGGAATATCTCGAGAATCAAGAGGGAGGAACCTCATGAAGAACGTAGTGGTGTTCGGAGCTGGCCTGGTCTCCAGGCCGTTGGTGCGCTATCTGCTCGATCACGGTTTCGGCGTCACGGTCGCCTCCCGGACGGTCTCCAAGGCCGAGGCCCTGGTCGAGGGTCACCCGAACGGCCGTGCCACCACGGTTCTGGCCGACGACGAGCAGGCTCTCAGGAACTTCATCGCCGACTCCGACCTCGCGGTCAGTCTCCTGCCCGCCCCGATGCACCCGGTGGTGGCTCGGGCCTGCCTAGACCTCGGTAAGCACATGGTCACCACTTCGTACGTCGGGCCGGAGATGATGGCGCTCGACGGCGAGGCGCGTGACAAGGACCTCCTGCTGCTCAACGAGATCGGCGTTGATCCCGGCATCGATCACATGAGCGCCATGCGCGTGATCCACAACGAGCAGGCCGCAGGCGGGACGCTCGTCGGCTTCTCCTCTTGGTGTGGAGGGCTGCCGGCACCTGAAGCCAACGACAATCCCTTCGGTTACAAGTTCTCGTGGAGCCCACGTGGTGTTCTGGTGGCAGCACGGAACTCCGCTCGTTACATCAGGGATGGACAGCTGGTCGAGATTACGCCGGACGAGCTCTTTGCGTACCCGGCCACCGTCGAGATCCCAGGTGTCGGCACCTACGAGGGCTATCCCAATCGCGACTCGGTCTCCTACCTCGATACCTACGGTTTCGACAAGGACGAAGTGACCACCATGTTCCGCGGCACGTTGCGGAACCTGGGCCACTGCAAGCTCTATACGAACATCATCAAGCTGGGAATGATCGACGCCGAGCCCGAGTACGACGTCGCGGGCAAGACCTACAAGGGACTGATGGAGGAGCTCTTCGGCGCACCGCTGGAAGAGACCATCCCAGCCAAGCTGGCCATCGATGTCGCGGACTCACCCGTCGAGCCCCTGCGCTACATCGGCATGCTCTCCGACGAGTCCATCGGCACCGACAGGGCCTCGATGCTGGACCTCATGGCCGACTGCATGGCCAAGACGCTGGTCTACAAGGAAGGCGAGCGCGACATGTTGCTGCAACGCCACGACCTGACCTTCACCTATCCAGAAGACCGGAAAGAGTGCGTCACGGCGATCATGGTCGACTACGGAATCCCCGGAGGCGACTCTTCGATGGCCCGCACGGTATCGCTGCTGTC
>JARFQS010000011.1 GCA_029287645.1 Thermoanaerobaculia bacterium
GATGGATGATGTCGTTGAGGCGTTCCACGGTCCTCACGATCTTGAAGTCGCGCCCCAGACCCATCCTCAGGCCCATGTAGATATCGCGCACCTGGAGCGCCGCTGGCAATCCATGGCCCGACACGTCCGCGATCGCCAGCCCCATGATCTTGTCGGTCATCGGGATGAAGTCGAAGTGGTCGCCGCCGACGGCCTCCATGGGCACGCCGCGCCCGCAGATGTCGAATCCCGCAAACTCCGGATTGTCTCGCGGCAGAATCGAGGCCTGAATCCGGCGCGCTTCGCGCAGGGCATCCGCCATCCGTTCCTGTCGAATCTTCTGGTTGATGCTGTGGCGCAAGATGCTGAGAGAGAACAGGATGCTGCTCTTGTCATACCCGGGAGCCACGTTGAAGGACAGGATGTAGTCCTGATCGCCGACCTCTATAGCGACGAATTGCTGCACCCCGAGCTGCGACTCCAGTTCCCGATCCAGGAGTGGGTCGTCCGCCTCCATGTAGAGAGTACGCTTCTGGATCAGCGACCGAATCGGCCCGTAGTCCGCCGAGACCCGCAAACCCTCGGGCACCTCCTTGGCGTCCCCGAAGGTGCTCTGCAGGATGTACTCGTCGCCCTCCCGCCGATAGACCCGGCCCCCGTAGAGGCCCAGCTGGTCCCGAAACTGGGCGATCACGGCATCGGCGACCATATGGACGGTAGCCGCGGCATCCTCGGCATCCTCGATCGCCTCGACCAGATGCTCGACGTTCTTGATCAGGCGGTTGTAGTCGACGAGTTTCTTGTCACCCTCGTTCACTGCTGATCACTCCCGAGCACCTGGGCTCTCAACCTCCATCCACCAGCTCCCGCAGGATCCGATCCTGCGCTCTGGCTGCTCCCCAATTTCCGGTCGTCCGGTTGCACAGGATGGAGAACGCATAGGTCTTCCCGGACCGTCCCTTCGCATATCCGGACAACGTCGATACCCCCAGCAGAGAGCCGGTCTTGGCGAAGATGTTGCCACGGTAGGGCTCATCCGCCAAACGGTCCTCCCACCGAAGGCCCTCCTCGCCGCTGTACGGCAACGTGAGCAGGAACTCCCGCCCCTTCTGGTGCTCGAACATGTATTGCAGAACTGTGGTGAGCTGACGGGCTGTAAACCGGTTGCCCCGGCTCATGCCCGAGCCATCGGCCAGCTGATACTCGCCCGGCTGGATGCCGACTCTCTCGAGAAACTCTTCGACCACCCGGCGGCCGGCTTCCCAGCTCCCAGCGCCGCAGAGACGCGCCCCCAAGGCCTTCAACAGGCTCTCGGCGAAGAAGTTCTGACTCCTCTTGTTGATCACCTCGCTGGTCGTCATCAAATCCGAACGGTGGCCGGTGACCCAGCGCCATTGTCCCGATGGCAGCCGCATGGTGGGCCGCAATCCACCCAGGAGCTCGACGCCCTCTTCCTCGAAGGCGGTCTTGAGTGCCACTCCGAAGTAGCTGACCGGGTCCGGCACGGTGACCCAACTCTCCACGGGGGCAGCCCGTCGGTACAGCGATCCGGAGATCTGGAGAAGGTCGCTGCCGTTGCGTCGATCCACGATGACTTTGTGACGTCTGGAGGAGTCGACCGTTCTAGCCGTGTTCTCCACCCGCAGAACTCCGAGATCGGGGATCAACTCGACACGTGCCCGCTCCCCCACCGCCTGGCCGGGCCAGATTCGCACGAGAACGCAGTTGTCGCTGAAGGACAGAGCGGCGACTGGCGCCTCGTACCAGCGGTGCAGCTGATCCCGAGGCCAGTCTGGGTGCACCAGTGGAGGCTCGAAGAGGCCCGTCACCAGAAAGAGGTCGCCTTCGATCCGGTGAACCCCGAGGCGCTTGAATTCCTGTGCCCATTGGCGGAAGACCACCAGGGGATCGCCGCCGTAGTGACGCCCCGAGATGTTGGGGTCGCCCCCACCCAACACCGCCACGTCTCCACGCAGCCCACCGTCGTCTCGCTCGCCTCTCCACAAGACATTCGTCTCGAAAAAAAACCCCGGGCCTACGGTATCGAAGGCGGCTGCCGTGGTGAGGAGCTTCGTATTCGACGCGATGATGCGCGGCCGGTCGGCGTTGTACGAGTAGATCTCCTCACCCGAGGCGAGCTCGACGACATGCACGCTCAACTCGCGAGAGACCTTCCTGGTGGCCTTGACCGCCTCGTTGAGCCCGGAACCGAGGTCGGCCCGTGCGGTCGTCGCCGCGGCCTGCTGCAGAAGTACGGCCAGGACGGCACCGCAGAGGAGCCTTGGACCCCTCGGCTGGTAGTAGCTCTTGGTGTGCATCTCTTCTTGCCCGCCTGCGAACCGACACGCGCAGTCAGGAGGGTACCTCCCGCGGCGCTGCCGCGCTATGCAAGGGGTGACCCTGGCAGGCAGGAACTGGGGCTATTGCCCGCTTCCCTTCAGGAATCGATAGAAGTCGCCATCCGTCGACAGGAGCAGCAGCGTCTCCGGATCGACAGTGGACTCGAAAGTCTCCATGGTCTTGAGGAACTCGTAGAAACGACGGGCCTCGGCGCTCTGGTTGTAGGCCTGCGCATAGATATCCGTCGCCTCGGCATCGGCCTGGCCGCGAATCCCCTCGGCCTCGCGATAGGCCTCCGATTGGATCCGCTTGAGCTCACGATCCATGTCGCCAAGAATCCCGGCCTTCTCGCCCTGCCCCTCGGACCGAAAACGCTCCGCGATGCGGCTGCGTTCCGAGGTCATCCGCTGATAGACATCCTGCAGGACCTGCTCAC
>JARFQS010000162.1 GCA_029287645.1 Thermoanaerobaculia bacterium
TGACCGGTCAGAAGCTCCATGTAGCCTGGGCCCGAAAAGAGGAGGGGATTGGCAACGGTGGCGGTGCTGCCCAGCTTCTGGTTGCCAAGGACAATGCCCTCACTGGCGAGCTCCTTCCAGAAGAACGGCATCAGAGCTTCGCGACGCTCTCCTGGAGACGGCCGCCAGAAGCGATCGCGAGCTCGCTCGATGTCGTAGATGCCCGACATCTTCTCGCCGGCATCGACGAGGACCGGGTCCATGCCCCCGAAAATCTCCTGCAAGCGAACTCCATCCAGTGTAACGAGGATGACATTCTCGGTTCTCAGGTCGGGGCGATCGGCCTCCTCCGCAAAGGCGCCGAGAGACGCAGCCAGGAGAATCACCAGCCACTGCACAGCCGTCAGTCTGCGCTTGAAGCGGAATTCCTCGAGTGCCTCGGGAGCAGTCCTCATCGCCGTCCTCCGATGGACTGTAGGTGTTCTATCTCAAGGTTTCTTTTCTGGACTTGCTACTCCGCCTGCGCCTCCAGGACCTCGGCGGGCACCGGTGGGGGTGCATCTGGGATGTAGGGCTTGTAGACAGTGCCCTCGGTCCGCTCGTCGAACTCCTTCTTGATGGCGGCCCGGGCTTCCGGGTTCTCGTACAGATCGACCATCGTGGCCGCCAGGGTCTTGGCTGCGTAGTTCATTCCCTTGTGTCCGATGGACATGCCCCCGGCCGCGACGACCGGCCAGGCGTGCCAGGGTGCGTCGTAGGCCGCGGTGGTCACGGAGAAATGAAGGGTCGGGACTTTCCAGCTCACGTCAGCTACGTCGGTGGAGCCTCCCTCGGGAAGTCCTGGGTCCAGATCGAGGGGCTGGATCTCGCCCTTGAGACCGACGGGCTCCTTGTCGGTGACGCGCTGGATCTCTTTGGCGAACTCCTGCTCTTTTGCGGTGAACTCCAACGGCCCCAACCAGGTGAAGTTGTCGTGGACGATTTTGGATCCCTCGAAGTTCGGGACCATCTCCCAGTCACCCGCCTGCAGCGAGAAAGTGGCCTCGGTTCCGGTAGCCAGGGCCGCTCCTTCGGCGATGGCTCTTGCTCGCTCCAGGAGATCGTTGACTCCGACGTGATCGGTGTCGCGGACCCAGCACCAGATCTTGGCGTAGTCCGGAACGACGTTGGGGACATTACCTCCGTCCTGGATCACATAGTGAATCCTGGCCGTCGGCTTGATGTGCTCCCGCATCAAGTTGATGCCGTGTGTGAAGAGCTCGATGGCATCCAGGGAGCTGCGGCCGTTCCAGGGATCGGCGGAAGCGTGCGCCGTCTTGCCCTTGAACTCGACGATGAAGTCGGCGAGGGCCTTGCTGCTATCCGTGTCGGCGGAGATCTCGTCGGCGGGGTGCCAGGCCAGCGCCACGTCCACATCGTCGAACAGGCCGGCCCGGACCATGTAGACCTTGCCCCCGACGGACTCTTCCGCCGGCGTGCCGTAGAAGCGAATCGTCCCCTGCAGCTCTCCGTCGGCGATCAGTTCCTTGATGGCGACGGCGGCGGCCAGGCTCGCGGTGCCGAAGAGATTGTGACCGCAGCCATGCCCCGCGGCTCCCTCCTCGTAGGGCTCCTGCGTCGGCTGGGCCTTCTGCGAGATCCCTGGAAGAGCATCGTACTCACCCATGACACCGATCACTGGCTTGCCCATGCCGTAGGTTGCTATGAAGGCGGTCGGCATTTCGGCGACTCCGCGTTCGACCTTGAACCCCCGAGCTTCCGCGTAGTCGGCGAGGACGGCGGCCGACTGCACTTCACGTAGTGCCGTTTCAGCGTAGGCCCAGATCTGATCCGCCATCTCGATCATTTCGGGTTGTTGGTGGTCGATCGAGGCTACTGCGGCCTCTTTGGCCTTGCTGGCGGCTGTAGAGACTGCTGGTGCTGCGATCAGCAGCGCAGACACGAGGAGAAAGGTCGTGGCTCTCTTCATGAGTCGTCTCCCTTTGCGTACTTGTCGAACCATGCGAGATACCGTTCATAGAGGTCCTTCGTGTAGGAAGGGGTGTCGATGCCGTGAAACTGGCCGGGATAGACCACCATCTCGGTGGGCACTCCCAGTCGTTTGAGCGCGATGTAGAGCTGCTCGGAGTTGATGATCGGCACGTTCCAGTCCTTCTCGCCGCCGAGGATCAGGGTCGGGGTCACGACCTTGTCCACATCGTTGAAGGGTGACATACGCTCGTAGAGCTCCCGGGCCTCGGGCTCCCACGGGAAGCCGAGCTCGTACTCCCACCAGCGCTGGTAGTGGTCGTGACCGTAGTTGACGACATAGAGAGTCGCACTCGCCCCGGTGGCGGCGGCCTTGAAGCGATCGGTCTTGGTGATGACGTGGTTGGTCATCATCCCGCCGTACGACCAGCCGCCTACGGCTAGACGATCGGGATCGACCCAGCCCCGCTCGATGACCGCGTCGACCGCCGCCATCACGTCCTCGTAATCGGGTCCGCCCCAGTCCTGCCAGATCGCGAGACAGAAGTCCTGTCCGTAGCCGGTCGAGCCACGGGGGTTGGGCATGACCACGACGTACCCGTTGGCAGCGAAGAGCTGCTGCTCGAAGGCGAAGCCGAAGTCGTACTGTGACTGAGGGCCGCCGTGGATCCGCAGAATGGCGGGGTGGCGTTCGCCCTCCTGAAAGCCCGGCGGCTTGATCACGAAGCTCTCGATCTCGGTGCCGTCCTGGCTCTGGAAACGGATCTTCTCGACTGCACCGAGCTCGATCTCGGCCAGCAGCTCGGTGTTGGTGTGAGTACGTTGCTCGATCGTTCCGTTCTGGAAGACGAAGACCTCTTCCGGCAGATGCGGCTGGGTGATCAGCACCGCCATGGCTTCCTCGGGACCGAAATCGAATCGAGCCACTACGTTGCGCCCCTGGATCAGGCGCTCGACCGCTCCGCCTTCGGCAGGGACGCGGGCGAGGTTCTGCTCGCCGCGGTCCTCGAGGAGGAAGTAGATCGCGTTCTCGCTTGGCGAGAATCGCGGCCGATAAATCATCCTGTCCAAGTCGCGAGTCAGGACCTCGGTGCTGCCGCCCTGCGAGGACGAGACTGCCAGGTGATTCGTGGCGTAGAGCGTCCGTGCCTTGGTCTCGACGATCGAGTTGTGGGCAAGGAGGGCGCCATCCGGACTCCAGCTGGGCGACGCATCCGGGCCGGGATTCTCGGTGATCCGGAGCAGCTCGGCGCCCTTGTCGGTGTTGTCCGTGGAAACCACCCAGATGTCGGTGTTGTAGTTCGTGTCGGGCTCGGCGGTCCGATTGCTCGTGAAAGCGATACGGGTGCCGTCCGGCGACCAGGCCGGCTCGGCGTCGTCGTAGTCACCCGAGGTGATCTGCGTCGTCTCCTTCGTCTCCAGATCGAAGACGTAGAGATGATTGCGGCGACTGTCGAGGTAGCCCACGTAGTCCTGCTTGAACTGCTGGCGCGTCACGACCCACGGCGGTGCGGTCTTCTCCTCGTAGTCGTCTCCCTGCTCGTGGGCTTCGATCTCCTCGGGCTTGGGGTCCTTCAACACCAGGACCATGCGCTTGCTGTCCGGGGCCCACTCGAAGGAGCTGACACCCTGAGCCGTGTCCGTGAGCTGAAGGCCCTCACCACCCTCGCGGAAGAGCGTCCAGACCTGGGTCTTGCCCTCGTCACGGGCCGAGAGAAACGCCAGATACTTGCCGTCCGGGCTCCATCGCGGTCTCGAGGAAGAGACCTTCTCGCCCGTCAGTGGTCGGGCCTCTCCTCCGGCGCTCGGCACCATCCAGATTCGCGTAGTGGACTCGTCTTCCTCCAGATCCAAGGTCGTCACCGCGTAGGCGATCCAACGGCCGTCGGGAGACATCTGGGGATCGCCCACCGCACGGATCCGAGAGTGATCGTCGACCTCGAGCGGGCGGGGACCGCTTGCTACCTCGTCTCTGCTTTCAGCTTCCGCGTGGACTGGAATCCAGCCTGCTACCAGCAGAAGACCAGTGAGTAGAGCGATCTTGTACTCGAGCTTCATCGGAATCCCTCCGTTTCAAGGGCCCGTCCCGACGAGATCGGGGCGGGCGGGAACTTCAGAACTTCAAACCTCCAAGACGATCTTGCCGAATTGGTCTCCTTGCTCCAGGCGGTCCAACGCCGCGCCAGCCTCGGAGAGCGGCCACGTCGAATCGATGACCGGTTCCAGGGAGTGGCCCTCGACCGCCGAGAGCATGTCGCGAAAATCCTTGTCGGAGCCCATCGTCGAGCCCAGGATCGAGACCTGTCGCCAGAACACCTCGCGGATGTTCACGACGCCGTCTGCGCCGGTTGTGGCGCCACAGGCCACCACATGGCCCCCATTGCGAACCGAGGCTATGCTGGCCGGCCAGGTCGCCGCTCCCACGGTGTCGATGACCAGGTCCACGCCCCTTCCATCCGTGAACTTGCGCACGATCTCGGCGATGTTCTCCTGTTCTCGGTAGTTGATCCCGAGCAGGGCTCCCAGCTCATCGCTCCGCTGGAGCTTCTCGTCAGAGCTGGAGGTCACAATAACTTTGGCGTCGAGAAGCCGAGCCAACTGGAGCGATGCGAGGGCCGCGCCGCCTCCGATCCCATGAATCAGAACCGAATCACCCATCCTC
>JARFQS010000316.1 GCA_029287645.1 Thermoanaerobaculia bacterium
GGAAAGGTAACTGTTGGCCTGTTGGTCGTAACGGTGCTGGCTATCGCTGTCGGCTATTTCGTCGGCGTAGGGCTCCAGGAACAGGGCAGCGCTGAAGCTGCGGGAGGCAAAGTCGGAGACCCCAATGGAGTAGCACCCGACCGCTACGTCTACTACCCCGGTACCGAGGCTCTGGGAGTCGACGAGATGCGCATCATCGCCTGTGGCACGGGCATGCCGGCAGCCCGTCGGGGGCAGGCCGCATCCTGCTGGCTCTTCGAGTTCGGTAACGGCGACAAGCTCATTTTCGATCTGGGCACCGGTTCCATGGCCAACGTCATGTCGTTGATGATCCCGGCCGACATGCTGACCAAGGTCTTCGCCAGCCATCTGCACACCGATCACGTCGGGGATCTGGCAGCACTGTGGGCCGGTGGCTGGACCGGCGGTCGCACGGGTCCGCTGGAGATCTGGGGTCCGAGCGGTTCGCGTGAAGACATGGGCACCGCCTACTTCGTCGACCACTTCCTGAAGGCTTACAACTGGGACCGGATGACCCGCGCTGTCAAGGTCAATCCCATCCCCGGCGACATCATCGCGCACGAGTTCGACTTCAAGGGTGAGAACCAGGTCGTCTACGGGGAGCACGGCATCACGATCCGCTCCTGGCCGGCGATCCACGCTGGCGACGGGCCGGTGAGCTTCTCCATCGAGTGGAACGGCTACAAAGTCGTCTTCGGTGGCGACACCTTCCCCAACACCTGGTTCGTCAAGTACGCCAAGGATGCGGACATCGTGATCCACGAGGCAATGCTGACGGCCGAGCAGTTGGGGAAGTACTACAACCAGCCGCCGACGCGAACGATCATGATGAACACCGACATCCACACCTCTGCGCAGGCCTTCGGCAAGGTGATGAGCATGATCCAGCCGCAGCACGCCATCGCTTACCACTTCTTCGATGAAGAGGGGACGCGATACGGGATCTATGACGGCATTCGTGAGACCTATGACGGCCCGCTGTCGATGGCGACCGACATGATGGTCTGGAACCTGACTCGGGACGGTGTCCGGGAGCGAATGGCGGTCTCGACGGATGAGGCCTGGGACGTGCCGGGTACGGAAGAGGGGCTACAGCCCGATCCGACCCGCAAACCAGAAATCGTTTGGCCCGAGCTCATCAACCAACGTCTGGACATGACCGAGGTCAACAAGCGCTGGCTCGACGAGTACAAGAAGGAGCACGGTTTGAAGTAGCGGAGCTGAAAGCCGGTGAAGGACCGGCGAGGGTGTCGCTTCTGCGGGCCGGGAACTGTTGTGCTCGCTTGACCTGGCGGGACCCGACCAGGCAACCAATGAATGCCTGGATGAACTAGTGCAGAATCTCGAGCTGAACGCCGGGTGGCGATAGCCTCAGCTACTCGAGCGATAGACGACGAAACGAGAATGGACCAATGATCGGGAGACTCTTGGGGAAAGGCATCCTAGGGGCGATCGTTCTGTCCCTCTGTTTCATGGCTCAGCCTGCCAAGGCCCAGGGCTGGGACTACGACATGGGTCTCTATCTGTTTGCTATGGGGATGGACGGCTCGATGACGGTGAGGGGGCAGGAGAGCGATGTCGATGTCAGTTTCTGTGACATTGTCGAAGACCTCGAGATGGCGGCGACGCTCCATCTGGAGGCCAACAAGCGGGGGAGCAACTGGGGCTGGATATTCGATGCGTTCTATGCCTCCCTCGGTCAGAACCTCGAGGAGCCGCCGGGTGAATACGACATGAACCAGGTCTATCTCGAGGGAGCAGGGACCTACAATCTGGGTGAGAACTTCGAGCTGCTGGCGGGCCTCCGATACATCACCATGGACCTGACACTGGACCTTCAGCCGCCAGTTCCTCCTGCCCCTGGCCAGAGGATCGAGGGCGATCAGAGTTGGACCGACCTGATGATCGGAGGTCGGTACAGCACAAGCGCCGGGAAACGGTTCAGGTTCTGGGCAAGGGGCGATGTCGGCGGTTTCGGGATGTCCAACAGCTCGACCTTGGCGTGGAACGTGGTCCTGATGGGCCAGCTCAAGGTCTCCAAGCGGGTTGGACTCCTCCTCGGCTATCGCTGGCTCGACATCGACTACGAGAACACAGACGATCTGTTTGTCTTCGACATTCTGCAGTCGGGTCCGATGCTGGCTATCAGCTATAGCTTCCACTAAGAAGGTCGGATCACACCTCGGTTGCTGCTGCGTCGACGCCGTTGCGGAAGACCGCCAGGCCCGCACCCTCTTCGGGGACCTCACCTTCAGAGCGCCTCCGGGACCACGGGGGGTGTTGGAAGGGTTAGAGATAGGCGTCCGGGTGGGGCCTCAGGCCGAAGAGGCGTCCCGTCGGATCGCAGATCCCGGCGACTGCGCTCGGTGATCCGTTGGGGTTGGCTGGCCAGTCCTGGGTGGGCTCACCCTCTTTGTCCACATATCGCACGGCGACTTGATGGCCCTCCTCGAGCCTCGCCAGGACCTCGGGTGACTCGGTGAGAAGCTTGCCTTCTCCGTGCCGCGTCGGCAGGTCGATCGTGTCGATACCACGGGTCCACACACAGGGTGACTTCGGGTCGGCCTTCAGCCGGACCCAGCTGTCCCAGTAGCCCAGCCG
>JARFQS010000041.1 GCA_029287645.1 Thermoanaerobaculia bacterium
CAGCGGCGCCTCTCTGAAGCGGTGGGAGAGAGCGTCAAGTTTCGAGTGACCATTGTGCCGGCGACCCTGACGGAGGTGGGTGGCACCTCGGAAAGGGAACCCGGGCTACAGATCCCAGTGGTACCATCGAACGAGCTCGAGGGCCTCGGAGACCCTCTCGATGGAGAGGCGATCGAGGTAGACCTCTTGGATTCCCCAGGCAATTGAAGAGATCGGGAGATGGAGCATTCTGACAAGCAGCGGCGATGTACCGCTCTATGGGTGGTAACGCTCTGTCTTTTGGCGGCAGTCCACCCTGTGTCCGCCCGTGCCGAAGAGAGCGACCGACCCAAGATCGGACTGGCTCTCGGTGGAGGTGGCGCCAAGGGTGGCGCGCACGTCGGCGTGATCAAGGTGCTCGAGGAGATGAACGTCCCCATCGACTACATCGCCGGCACGAGCATCGGCGCCATCGTCGGCGGGCTGTATGCCTCGGGAATGACGAGCGACGAGTTGGCCGATGCCCTGGCCAACATCGATTGGACAGAGGCTCTTCAGGACAGGCCGCCGCGGCGGGACCTCAACTTTCGACGCAAGGAAGACAGCGCGCGCTATCTGTTCGATTTGGAGGTGGGAATCGGCAGAAGTGGGCTCAAATGGCCGGCCGGCTTCGTCAGTGGTCAGAACCTCTTCTTCCTTCTGCAATCCCTCACCCTCGGCGTGGCTCATGTCGACGACTTCGACGAACTGTCGATTCCCTTCCGGGCCGTGGCAACGGATGTCGGAAGTGGCGACATGGTCGTGCTCGACCACGGCTATCTGGCTACCGCCCTGCGGGCCAGCATGGCGATTCCCGGTTTCTTCTCTCCCGTCGAGATCGAAGACCGCCTGCTGGTGGATGGCGGGATGGTCAACAACCTTCCGGTTGATGTCGCTTTCGACATGGGGGCGGACATTGTCATCGCAGTGGATCTGGGAGCGGCTCTGTCCGACCGTAATGTCGGCCGATCCGTCGTGCAGATCTACCAGCAGACGATTCGTATGCTGACCCGACCCAATGTCGATTCCCGTCTCGAGATGGCAGATTTCGTGATCAATCCTGGAGTCGCGGACTACGGCACCATGGCCTTCAACGAGATCGTCGAGATCATGGAGAAGGGCTACGAGACGGCTTCGAGTATGGCGGGCGAGATCGCACGTTTCTCGGTGGATCCGTCTGTCTACGAGGCTCATCGGAAGGCACAGATTGCCCTACCACCCGAACCGATCACGATCGACTTTGTCGACTTCGTCGGGAACGAGCGCGTCGATGATCGAGTGATCCAACGCCAGATCCGACTCGAAGCAGGCAGCAAACTGTCGCTCGAGATGTTCGGGGACGACCTCTCGGAGCTGCTGGGCACGGGTAGCCAGCGCGATGAGCGTCGACAGAGGCAGTTGACGGGCGAGGAGCCTCTCGATTTGCGGGCACTCTTCGAGGACCTGCGCAGGATCTATGGTCTCGGAGAATTCGAGCAGGTCGACTTCGGCTTCGAGGAACGTGGAGAGGAGCGGGGTGTGGTGATCCGGATGCGAGAAAAGCAGTGGGGTCCCAACTACCTCCACTTCGGTCTCGAGATCGCCACCGAGGGCAGCGGCGACACCCTTCTGCAGTTTCTTGTCAACTTGACGAAGACGACGATCAACGCCCGAGGGGGCGAGTGGCGAAACGATCTCTTGATCGGCAACGACCGGGGGGTACTCACCGAGTTCTACCAGCCCTTGGATTTCGGTGGGCGTTTCTTCGTGGCCCCGAGGGTCGACTTCAATGCGGGACGCATCCGCCTCTTCGAAGACGGCAATTCCCTGGCCGAGCTCGATACCAGCGACACCACGTTCGGTTTCGATTTCGGCTATTCGGCCGGCACCTATGCCGAGGTGCGATTGGGAGCGATCACGGGCTTCGGCAGGGCCTCCCTCGAGACGGGAACCATTCCACCCGAGCTCGAGGAGGACCTGGAGGAGATCGATTTCGGTGGGGCTCGTTTGCTGGTGCGCGCGGATCGTCTGGACAGCGTGGCGATCCCCCGAAAGGGTTGGTCTTCCCGGTTTCGGGCTTTCCAATCGCTGGAGAGTCTGAACGCCGACGAAGAGTACTCCAAGATCGATTTCTCTGGGCAGAAGTACTTCAGCCGGGGCAAGCACACCGGCTTTGGCTCCCTCGCGGCGGGCTGGAGTACGGGGGATCTGCCGATTTACGACGAGTTCACCTTGGGCGGTTTTGGCTCGATGTCGGGCTACGCGGACCGGGAGCTCCGCGGCCAGTATCTCGGCCTGGGTCGGCTGGGCTACTACTACCGGATCCTGAAGAGTTGGTATCTCGGAGGTTGGGCAGAAACCGGAAACACCTGGCAGGAAGGCGAGCCCATCACCTGGGACAACCTCCGTTATTCGGGCACGGTAATCCTGGCGAAGGACACGGTGATCGGCCCTCTATATGTGGCCTATGCCATCGCCGACGAGGGCAGGGACAAGTTCTACTTCATCCTCGGTCGGACGCTTCGTGGCCAAAGCACCTTGGATTGACACTGCTCTTTGGACTCCCTTAGACTGCCAGGTCCTGACGGGGCGTGGCGCAGCCTGGTAGCGCATCTGCTTTGGGAGCAGAGGGTCCCCAGTTCAAATCTGGGCGCCCCGATAGACAAAGGCGAGTTTCTTGATCATTACCAGGGGGTCCGGAATCCCGTCCACTGACTGCCAGTAGCTCAGTTGGATAGAGCGGCGGCCTTCTAAGCCGCGGGTCGGGGGTTCGAATCCCTCCTGGCAGGCCAAGTTCTCTGAAAGTG
>JARFQS010000515.1 GCA_029287645.1 Thermoanaerobaculia bacterium
AGTTGAGGCAGAAACTCACTGGCACGGACGATCGGGCCCGCCACCAGCTGCGGGAAGAAGGACACGAAGAGCGCGAACTTGATGAAGTCGCCTTCATGCGGGATCTTGCGACGATACAGATCGATGGTGTAGCTCATCGTCTGAAAGGTGTAGAAGGAGATGCCCACCGGCAGGAGGACATTCAGATGATGTGCGGAGAACTCGAAGCCGAAGAGGCTCAAGGTCCTCTCCGTGACGTCCATGAAGAAGTTGTAGTACTTGAAGATCCCCAGCAACCCCAGGTTGGCCGTCAAGCTGACCACCAGGAGCAAGCGTCGGACTCCCGGACGCTCCTCCCGATCGAGCCGGAGCCCGACGAAGTAATCGACGATCGTCGAGAAGGCGATCAGCCCCGCGTACTTCCAGTTCCACGACATGTAGAAGTAGTAGCTCGCCATGAGCAGGAAGAGGTCCCGGGGGCGCTCTCGGCTGCGCACGAGGAGGTAGATCAACACCACCGTCGGCAGGAAAATCAGGAAACTGGCAGAGTTGAAGTTCAAGTCACCGGCTCGCTGTCAGGTCGTTGAGTGGCAGCTGCTCCGCGAGAGAGTCGGCCAGGACCCTGGCCACCGCGACATGCCCAGCTGGAGTGAAATGAACCGGATCCCGGAAGTACATCGGCTGACCGCCGACCTTCTCGGCCAGCGGCACGAGCGGCAGGTCCTTCTGCCGTGCGTACGAGGACAATCGGTCATTGAGCCTATCCACGGATTCGACCCAGGCGGCAACGGATACGCTCGGGTCGAATCGCAGCCTGTTGATCCGGTAGTCGTCGGGCATCTCGGCCAGATTCTCCGTCTCGTGGCTGATGGCTATCGTGCACAGGACGGGCTGCGCACCCATCGCCTCGGCAGTCCCCACGAAGCTGTCGACAGCCGCTTCGAACCCGTCGATCTCCTCATCGGCGACTCTGTCCGGCAGCTGTTTCTCGGCCACGATCCTGCTCGTCAGATTGGTCTTCACCAGGGTGTAGAGGGTGAACTCCTCGATGACGCGGTCCAGCCTGGAGGGAGTCTTCTGATCGGAGCGCGGCATGTTCGCTTGCGGCCCCACCGGTCCCTCGCCATCGATACCCCGCCCAGCGGAGTTGTCACTCTCTGGTGAACCGGCTTGCATGGCGTAGAGAACCACGAGGTCGGGCTGCCAGGTCTCTCCACGAAGCTCCAGAACCGACTGCATGCTGGCAGTGGCTAGCCCGACCTTCCCCGCGTTGAGAACCTGGACCTGGATCCCCCGCTCCTCCAGATCCTTCTCGAGGAGGCTTGGAAAGATGAGATCCGGCGGCATCCTCGGGTCTTCTGCCTGCGATGCCGAAGCGATCCAGATTCGCTTGACTCCGGGCGGTTTGACCGGACTCCGAACCAAGCTTCGGAAGGGAAATTCCTCCGTGGGTCCCCACTGATCGGGCTCTCGCCGATCCTGCTGCATCGCTACGACCTCTTGCTGGCCGAGGAACACCGTGTCGTAGCCGCGGCGATAGGCCCTCACCTCGAGCCCGACCTCGATGGCCAGCAAGAACAGAGCGGACCATGCGATGGGTCGCAGTAGACTCAGGGAGTTGGTTCTGTCCGTCATGGGAGGGATTGTGCCCTATCCAACCGGTTTCTGCTGTGAGGTAGACTATTCTGCATCAAATCTTCCCCCTAACTTGTCGAAGGCCTTTTCGGGGCGTCTGCCTTGGATCTTCCGCAACGTGGAAAGTCGAGTCTGAAGTTGCTCCAAAGTGGCCAGGCGTCGAGGGCCTTCGAGATGAGCTCCTTCCCGCAGTCCATCCAAAGCCATGGTTTCGCTTGTGGAGCCGAGTGACCTGAGGCCCTCTCCCAGGTCCTCGAAGACGTAATGACTCCGCTCCACAAGACCACCTTCTGGGAAGATCGTGGCCAAGTCCAGGGCGTCCCTCTACGACGGATCGGTGGCTCCCGGCCAACCGATGGGCGGCCTCTGTCTCTGGGGGTCCCGCTACCCATCGGTCTCGCTTTCCCGGAAGTGCAATGGGGCATCTTCGGCGGCAAGGGCTCGCCCCGAGTTGCTCAGACGAAGGTCTTGGCCACCTGGCCCGACCGCAGCATCAAGTGGTTGCTGGTGGCATTTCTCGGGAGCGATTGGTGCCTCGAGTCCCCCGCCCTCTTCCTTAGACCGTTGCAGCCAGGCACGGAGGATGGAGTGGCCGCCGCCTCGCCTCGGGAGTTGCGGGTCGACGCCGGCCCAGGCGAGGTCTCGATCGACACCGGAGAGGGAGAGTTTCGCATCCGTCGCGGCCAAGGCCAGCTGTTCTGCGAGGCGGGGAGTCGGGATCCCAGGTGGCTCGATCCCTCCGGATGTCGACTCCTGTACACGGATTCCCGTGGTCGGCGGGGAGTCGCTCGGATCGAAACGCTCCACGTTACGGAATCGGGACCGGTTCGGGCTCAGGTGGCGATTGGCGGAAAACTGGGTCGCCGCACCGGGCTTCGATTCTCGGGTGACATCTCCTGCTACGCCGGATCGAACCTGATTCGCCTTCGCATCACCTTGGAGAATCCCCGTCGCGCCCGGCACCCCGGTGGTTTCTGGGACCTCGGAGACCCCGGTTCGATCCTGCTGCAGGACCTGTCGCTCGAGTTGGCGACCCAGGCATCGACCGACCGGAGGATCGAGTTTCTCGCCGAGTCGGGTGCTCGACCGTTGGCAACCTCCGGCGACTTCTTCGAGATCTACCAGGATTCCAGTGGGGGCGAGAACTGGCAGAGTCGTAACCACGTCAATCGTGATGGACGGATTCCCGTGGCCTTCCGCGGCTACCGCGTTCGGACACAGGAGGGCGTCGGTGAGGGCTTCAGAGCCTCGCCTGTCGCCTCTCTGGTGTGGGATCGGAAACAGATCTCGATTGCCCTCGAGGATTTCTGGCAGCAGTTCCCCAGCGCCATCGAGCTCGAAGGCGAGCGCCTGACTGCGAGGCTTCTCCCGAGGCAGTTCGGTGACCTGCACGAGATTCAAGGCGGAGAGCACAACACTCGCGTTCTCTGGATCGAGCTCGGCTCCGCGGGAGAAGCGACTTCCAGCCAAGACCTCTCCTGGATTTATGATCCGCCGACAGTGATTCCCGACCCGGCGTGGACCGCTGCCAGCGAGGCGCTTCCCTTCTTTCCATCCCCGGAGGCGAATCGACGCATCGAGTTGCAGTCGCTGCTGGACGCCGCCCTGGATGGCGACAGGAGCTTCTTCGCCAAGCGGGAGGCCATCGACGAATTCGGGTGGCGGCACTTCGGGGACATGTGGGCCGATCACGAGGAGGCCTACTCTCCCGATCCGAGCCCCGTGATTTCTCACTACAACAACCAATACGACCTTCTCTACGGTCTCCTCCTGGAGCTTCTAGCCACCGGCGACCGACGCTGGTGGCAGCTGGCGGATCCCCTGGCTCGGCATCTGGTGGACGTCGATATCTACCACACCGACCGCGACAAGCCCGCCTACAACGGTGGCCTCTTCTGGCATACAGCGCACTATCTCGACGCCGGCGGCTGTACGCATCGCACGATGTCCACGGCCATGGTCGGCAAATCGATACCGGCCCTCGGAGGCGGCCCCGCGAGCGAGCACAACTACAGCTCCGGTCTTCTCCTCTATCACTATCTGACCGGAAGCCTGCCGGCGAGGGCGGCCGTGACCAGCCTGGCCGATTGGGTGGTCGCCATGGATGACGGCACGAAGCATATCTTCGGTGTGCTGTCCGACAGGTCCACCGGCAACGCCAGTCGAACCAGCGGCTTTCACGGTCCGGGCCGGGGAGCCGGGAATTCGATCAACGCCCTGCTCGACGGATGGCTGGCGACGGACAAGGAAAGCTATCTCACCAAGCTCGAGGCGTTGGTCCGGCGGACGATTCACCCCAGCGATGACGTCGAGAGCATGGATCTGGGCAACGCGGAGTGGCATTGGTCCTACACGGTCCACTTGCAGGCACTTCTGCGCTTTCTCGAGACAACCCGAGATCGCTCTGATCTCGACGATCTGAAGACCTATGTCGTGGCGGCCCTCCATCGGTATGGCCGGTGGATGGCAGACCACGAGAGTTTCTATCTGGACGAGCCGGAGCGGCTCGAGTATCCGACGGAGACCTGGGCGGCACAGGAGCTGCGCAAGGGAACGACTCTCTGGATGCTGGCCAGATACGCCCCTGCCGATGAGAGAGAGCGGTTCCGCAACAAGGGCACAGAACTCCTCGAGCGTGCCTGGCAGAGCCTCTTGTCGTTCGATTCCAGGACCTGTACGAGGCCTCTCGCTCTTGTCCTGCAACAGGGATACCTAGAGACCTGCCTAGCCGAGGATCGATCAGACCCCGACGAGACCTCGACCTCCCGTGGCATCGAGATCGAGATCGACTTCGGGCCTGTCGGCCAGTTCGTGGAGCAGCGACAGCACCTTCACAGCCTCGCCACATCGCCCTGGCGGTCGCTCGGCAGCATGAAGCACGCGCTTCGGCCCACGCGTTGGCTCAACGCGGTCCGCCAGACCTGGACCTACGAACGCCTTCGCCGATGGACCGACACTTTCTAGGCCGGTGACGGTCACCGAATCTGCGCCGCTGCGAATGGCGATACTATGAGAACCGACTTTGAGCAATGGAGGGACCTGGCTGGGCACGGGCTCATCGGGTCCCTTTGGGGAGACCGGGCGCCCGGCAACGCTCGCTCCCTGGACCGCACGAAAGCAGCGCCGATTGGTTCCCGATGCCCTCGATACTGGCAGTCAGTGAAACCGTGCCCTGGCCCACGAGCTCGGGCGGTGCTATCCGCACGTTTCACCTCCTGCGGCAGCTATCCGAGGAGTTCGATGTCGGATTCGTCGGCGGCGCGACGAGCAACCAACAGGCCACTGAGGGTACGGCGGCTCTGCGCGAGTTCTGCCACCACGTGGAAGTCGTTCCCAACGAGAGAGCGAGCCGCCGCGCCGCATCGATCCTGAACCTCTCCCGCACCCTCCTGAAGAACGAGCCGGCGTTCGTGGCCTACCACTGGAACCCGGGGGTCGATAGCGCGGTGCAGCGGGCCTTGTCGACCGCGGAGTACGACCTGCTTCACCTCGATCACCTGGATACCGTTCCGTACGCGAGAAATTGGCCGGCTGGTCGCTTCGTCATCGACACCCACAATCTTCTCTACCAGTACTTTCAGCGGCGCTCCGAGCTGGAGAGCAATCCCCTGCTGCGTCCCCTGATGCGGGCAGAAGCCCGAAGGCTGTTCGCCTACGAGTTGAACACCTTCCGGAGGGCCGGCTCGGTCATCACCTGCTCAGAACCGGAGAGGGAGACGCTCTTACGACACGCGCCGAATCTCTCCGTATTCCAGGTCCCGAACGGGGTCGATTGTGACCATTTCAGGCCTGTTCGGAACCCGCCTCGCTCGGACAGCTCACACCTGGTCTTCGTGGGCAACATGGCCTACGAGCCCAATCACGATGCAGCGATGTACTTCGCGCGCCAGGTCCTGCCGCAGATCGTCGAGCGGAAGCCCGAGATGACCTTTCTGGTTGTCGGCAGCGATCCGAAGCCGGAGCTGCTTCGGCTAGCAGCGGACAGAGACGACATCGAGGTCACCGGATTCGTCGAGGATGTTGTGCCCTCCTTCCGAGAGGCGACGATCTTCGTGGTGCCGATCCGCTTCGGCTCGGGGACTCGCTTGAAGGTGCTGGAAGCCTTCGCAATGGGCCTGCCGGTCGTATCGACGAGTCTCGGTTCCGAGGGCATTGCCTATTCCGATGGTCGAGACATCGCAATTGCAGACGAGCCGGCCAGAATGGCCGATATCGTGTGTCGCCTGCTCGACGACCCGGAAAGGCTGGCGCGAATGGGTGCCGAGGCACGCCAGACGGTGGTGCAGAACTA
This sequence comes from Thermoanaerobaculia bacterium, assembly GCA_029287645.1. GTDB lineage: Bacteria > Acidobacteriota > Thermoanaerobaculia > Multivoradales > JAHEKO01 > JAUVRX01. The sequence continues at coordinate 5,906 of JARFQS010000515.1, forward strand.
CGACTGGAGAGTGATCGGAAGACAGATTCGAGATGTCTACAGGAATCTCGATGCATGACTACCCGGATTCTCGAACTGCGGAGCGCTCTCGGCTCGGGAGGTGGCCCGGAGAAGACGATTCTGCTCGGCGCCGCCCATGCCGACCCGAAGAGATACTCCGTGACTGTCACCTACATCCGTGACCTGCGCGATGAAGCTTTCGATCTCGACCGACGGGCTGCGGAGCTCGGAGTGGACTTCCTACCCGTCACCGAGCGCAATTCCTTCGATCCTCGCGTGCTGACCCGCCTCCACCGTCTGATCCGCGAACGAGCGATCGACATCGTGCATGCACACGACTACAAGACCGATTTCTTTGCCCTGCCGCTGTGCCGTCTGGCCGGTGCGATTCCGATGTCCACGGCACACGGATGGGCCAAGTTCGGGCGCAAGGATCGAATCTACAACCGCTGGGATAAGTGGATTCTCGGCCGCTACCCCCTGGTGGTTGCGGTCTCGTCCAAAATCAAGTCACAGCTTGTCGCAATGGGTGCCGATCCCGGTCGCGTGCGAGTGATCCACAATGGTGTGGACACGGAGGTCTTCAGACCCGATCCAGAGGCGGGTCGGCGCCAGCGCCTGGCCGAGGGCCTGCCACCCGATGCGACGGTGATCGGCGCCGTAGGGCGGCTCTCCGACGAGAAACGCTTCGAGCTGCTGCTCGAAGTCACGGCGAAGTTGGGCCTGTATGCCGTTCTGGTGGGTGAAGGGGATGAGCGCGGTACTCTCGAGAAGCGAGCGCGGGAGCTCGGTATCGGCGACCGGCTGAAGCTGCTCGGGCATCGCAGCGACGCGCGGAACTGCCACCAGATGTTCGACGTCTACCTGCAGACCTCGGACACCGAGGGCATCCCCAATGCGCTTCTCGAAGCCATGGCCGTGGAGACGCCTGTCGTCGCCACCGCTGTCGGTGGAACGGCAGAGATCATCGACGACGGAGTTCACGGACTGCTGGTGCCGAAGGGGAACGTCGACCGAATGGCCTCGGCCGTCCGTCGGACGGTCGACGACCGAGAAGCGACGCTACAGCGTGTGGCACAAGCACGCGACCGAGTCGAAACCGAGTTGTCGTTTCGTCGCCGCATGGAGCATCTCGAGGGGATCTACGACGAGCTCGTTCGACGCTTTCCGCGAGGGGGTCGCCGCCGACTAAGATGGAACTGAGCCTGCACGCAGGGTTGGGGGCTTTCATCAGGAGTGTGATCTGGAACCAGGGATGGGTGATATCCGAAACAGTGTGAAGAGGATGGCGGCTTCGGCTCTGTGTGGTCTCCAGGTCGATCGGCTCCTTCGTCATATCCGCCGCGACAGGCTGGTGGCGGTCATGTACCACGGCGTGACTCGCAACCCGCACGGCCCGACCCCTTGGACGCAGATACCGGAAGGGGTGTTCGCCCGACAAGTCGAGTTTTTGACGGAGAACTACAATCTCCTGCACCTTTCCGATGTCGTCGACCACCTGCAGACAGGAAGGGATCTTCCCGACGGCTCGGCCTTGATCACCTTCGATGACGGCCTCCGCAACAACCTCTCCGTGGCGTTTCCGATTCTGGCCCACTACGAGGCACCGGCGGCGATCTTCGTAGCGACGGACTTCATCGGGACCGATCGTTTCTACTGGTTCGACGAGCTGTATCTCATGATGGTGGCCGATCCGGCTCGTGAGCAGGTGACGTCCCATCTCGAGCAGAGCATCGGCCGGGATCTGCAGGCGCTGGGTCCGGCAGAGGCCTACGGGCTTTCGGTGGAGCATCTCAAGAGGGTCCCGCAAGAAGAGCTCCAGGAGTTGATGGAGCGGCTGGCGGGGGTTGCCACTCTCGAGCTCGAGGCGTTCAGCGACGATTACTCGGTGCTCGACTGGCCGCAGATCGAGCAGCTGCAGGCCTCGGGCCTCGTGGAGTTCGGCGTCCATACCGCCAGCCACCGAATCCTGAGCAGCCTGGAACCAGCCGAGTGGGGCCGCGAGATCCGCGAATCGCGGCGGCAACTGAGTCGCGCCCTGGGGCGAGAGGCTGTCGCCTTCGCCTACCCGAACGGCGTGCCCGGCATCGACTACTCGGAGGTCCACAGGAGCTATCTGCGGGAGTCCGGCTACATCTGCGCCTTCAACACCGATCCGCGACTCGTTCGGTTGAATGCAGGCACCTCCTTCGATATCGGCCGTCTTCCCGCCGGCAACGACATCACCTCCGAATCCCCCTTCTTCCGCTTGATGTGCTCTGGCTTTCCCGGGCTGTTCGGAGGGAGCTGACGTGGGCTCTGCATCTGACTCCGGACCTCTGACGATCGATCGCTTCCGGGTCGGCGACGAGTGGGACCTGCAACGCCTGGAGACCGAGTGGAACCAGTTCGTCGAGAGCCGCTTCCCGACCTACTTCTGCCGCGACTTCGCCTGGTCGAGAGCCTGGTGGCAGGCCTACGCCCAAGGGGATCGGGTGGAGATCTTTGTACTCCGTCTCCAGGAGTCGGGAACCATCGTAGGCATCCTTCCCATGTGGGTGAGACGCGAGACCTTCGGAGGCTTCCCCGTTCGCTTGTTGGAGATCCTGGGCCGAGGCATCGGTTGTGAGGATCTACTCATCGATCAGGATCATGTCGAAGTAGCGGGCCCAGCACTGGCCGAGATCCTGCAGCGCGTCAGATGGGATGTGGCCCGCTTCTCGAACCTGCGAAATCGAATCACATCACAGTCGCTTCGCTCCACCGGAGAACGGCTCGGCTTCCGTGTGGAGGCCTCGTCGGCTGCGAGGAGCTTCGTCACGACGGAGGGCAACTTCGACGACTACTTCAACGCCCGAAGATCGTCCTTTCGCAGGAACTATCGAGCCGCGACTCGCCGCGCCGAGGCCATGGGCGCTCTCTCTTTCCGGAAATGCGATCTCTGGACCATGACAGCCGGGGAAATCGACGCGGCCGCGGACATCGCGAAGCAGAGCTGGCAGTACGAGCAAGGGGGCAGCCACTTCTGCCACCTCCGCAATGGAAGCCTCATCGAGGGCCTCCGCGAATCTCCGAATCAGCCCTCCGGCGACCCCGAGCTTTGGTTGATGAGCATCGGGGGCAGGGACATGGCGTTGAACTTATGTGTCTTGAAGGCAGGTCGACTCGAAGGGATCGAGCAGGCATTCATTCAGGCGTACGGAAAGTGCTCTCCTGGAGTGCTTCTTCTGATGCACGTCATCGAACAGAAGTTCCAGGACCCACAGACCGAAGTTTTCGTCCTTGGCACAGGCGAGGGATACCAGGGGCGCACCTCCGACGAGTCGGATCCTGTGGAGAACCTGGTCTTCTTTCGGAACAGCCCCTACGGGCGACTGGTCGCCGCGGCCCGCAAATCGGGTCTCTACCAGGCCCTGAGGCGCAGACAGCGCGGTGGCAGCGTACGTCGAGAGGCTGTCGGAAAGCAACGAGGCACGGACGACAGCGCCTAGCGGTCAGGGCTTCTCGCCGAGGTAGAGGGCTTCGTACTTCCGGATCATCGAATCGAGATCGAACGACGCCAGGACGCTGTCGCGAGCGCTTCGAGCCAACTCAGCATGGAGCTCCGGATTCTCGACCACCTTTGCCAAATGGTCGGCCAAGGTCAACGGCTTACCCAGAGGGGACACGTAACCAGTCTTGCCATCGACGACGATGCGGCGATTCCCCCCCACATCGGTTACGAAGGCGGGCAAGCCACTGGCCTGGGCTTCCAGGAGTGAGATCGATGTTCCTTCCGTCAGAGATGTGAGGGCGATGGCATCGAACAAGTTCAAGACCTGGGGGACATCCTCGCGCACCCCCCAGAAGTGGACCCGTCCTCCGATCTTCAATTCTCGGGCCAATTGCTCGAGCCGAGGGCGCAGGGTTCCGTCTCCCACCAGAACGAGCCGGCACGGCCTCTCAGTCCTCTCGACCAGCGTCGCGAATGCCTCGAGGAGAAGCTCGTGATTCTTCACCGGCTCGAGGCGACCCACCGATCCGATGACAAAGGACCCACGCAGATCGTCCAACTCCTGGGTGGACACACCCGAAAGAACACCGGGCTTGCGTCGCGGCTGGAAGGCCTCGGTATCGACACCGTTCAGAACGGTAATCACCTTCCGTCCCACGGGAAGCAGGCGGAGTCGTTCTCGGAAGAAGTCCCTGAGATCATCTGAGACACAGACATGTGCGTGCGCTCGAACCGTTGGCAGGCCGACACGAACGAGCTCCTTCCATCCCGACTCGACTGGGTGGCCGTGCGAAGTCAGGAGGAGTCGTGGGCTGTGCGGAGCGAGAAGCGTCATGGCGTAGGCATCCATGAAAGTCCCGCTGTGCGCGTGGACCACATCTGGCTCGAGTCGCGCTGCCAAACGATACAGCTCTCTCAGTCGCGCTGGTTGTTTCAGTGACCCCATCCTCAGGAGAGCCACGTCGACCCCATCGGCCTCCAGTCCACGGACGAAGTCCACGTCACAAACCCGGAGAACGACGATGCGATGGCGGAAACGGGCCTTATCACTGCCTCGGGCGATCGAGGCGACGACCTGTTCGAGACCACCAGCACCAAGTCCCAGGGCGAGATGGCAGATCTTCAGAGGTGGAGCCATTTCCGAGCCTTGGATATTGCGGCCCTCTTCTGCTGAAGATCTCGAGCCAATCGGGTCAGTAGCGGTGAGCGTCGGAAAAGGACCCGCAGGCGGCTCGGCCAATACCCCAGAGCGAGCGAAAGCGGGTGGCGAGGATACCAGGCGAGATTGAAGTAGTCGCGTTTCGACGCCTGCCACCTGTCGAGCCATACCACCTCGGAGAGGGGGTCGATTTCATCCACGTCGGCGCTCGAGTGCGCCTGTTGGAGTATGTGTTGTAAGAGAACGTTGAAAGGCGACAGGTTCCGGTATTCGGCGTCATAGCCAGATTTCCACATGAAGAGTTTTTCCTGAAATTTCACTGACAGGCTTGCTGCGAGGTCCTTACCATCGACGCTGAGGAATCCCCAGTGCAGCCAGCCAGCCTTCGCCAGGCGCCGTGCGAGAACGGTATAGAAGTCGATCCGGGTTTGCGAACTGAGAATCGCAC
>JARFQS010000637.1 GCA_029287645.1 Thermoanaerobaculia bacterium
GAGGATCTCACTCATCGAGGCCCCGTGCCACGAGTCACCCTCGAACGCCCTCTCCAACTGGTCGACGATATGCTCGGCTTCGTGGATGTTGACTCGGCTGCTGTCTGACGACATCACTTAACCTCCTTCAGTTTTAATACCGGTTAGAGTATAGAGTGCAATTACATAACCTGTCAATAGTTATTTATCGGTTATAATCACCGAGATGAGCTCACGCCAGTCCCAGCACGAATTCGAGTTGACCGGGGGAGTCCTTTGCCTGGACTTTGCGAATACGCTCGGCGATCGGCCACGCTCGACCGCGGAGCACCTCGGGGGTTATGGCGATCTGCTGAGCTTCAGTCGACAGGCGGGGAGCGTGCCGGCCGAGAGCCTCGACGAGCTGGAAAGGCTGGCCGAAGAGCATCCACGGAAAGCGCGCAGCACTTTCCAGCGCGCGATCGAGCTGCGCGAAACCCTGTTCGGCGTCTTCAGTCGAATCGCCGACGGCAACATGCCCGAGGCCGACGAGATCCAATCGTTGAATGAGGTACTGCGCCAATCCATGAGCCATCTGCAACTTCGTGTCCTGGACGAGACCTTCGAGTGGTCTTGGGACGAGGATCGACCCTGCCTCGAGCGCCCGCTGTGGCCGATCGTCAGGTCGGCAGGCGAGCTGCTGACGTCCGAGGAGTCGAGGTCGGTACGACAGTGCGCGTCGGAGACCTGCAGCTGGCTCTTCATCGATCGCAGCCGGACGAAGCGTCGCCGTTGGTGCGATATGTCTACCTGCGGTAACCGTGCCAAGGCGCGTCGCCACTATCAGCGCCAAAAACAGACTCGAGCCTCGGGACAGACCCGTCCGCGTGGAGGTCGTACCAACTCAGGCCAGTAAATGGGTCCGACTTCGGTCGATGCGTCCGGTTCGGGGGGCACTAGCCTTCGAAGCTCGCTACCAGCAGCCGCGTGAAGTCCGCATCGTCCTGGAACTCGGCGAATTCCGGGGCTCGACGAAACTCCTCCCTGGGGTAGCCGGCTCTCATGGACCGTTCGGCGTAGTCGAGCATGCTTTCGCGCTCTCCGGCGAGGGCGTAGATTTGTGCAGCCGAGTAGAGGAGCTCGGGCTCGTCCGGGGCGCTGGCAGTCTCGCTCAGGACTTCTTCGATGCCGCTGATGGCCTCTTCGTAGCGGCCAGCCTTGGCAGCAAACAGGGCCCGCATTCCCAGGAGTGAGACTCGATCCCCTCCAGCTGCAAGGTGCCGATCGCTGCTTTCGATGGCCTTCAGATACCAGGTGCGGGCCGCATCGGGATCCCCGAGCTTGGCATAGACGTCACCGATGTTGTTCTGGACTGTCGGATAGCCGGGCTCGATCTCCTCGGCCTTGAGGTAGGCCGCCAGCGACTCTTCCATCTGGTCGAGGTAGTAGTAGGCGGTTCCCAGGTTGGTTGCCACGATCTCATCGGGCGCGAGCTCGAGAGCCCGATGGTACAGAGGCACGGCTTCGAGGTACCGGCCCGAGTACAGGTAGGCGTTGGCCAGGTTGTTCATCGCCGAGACGTGGCCCGGGGCGTACTCGAGCACCCGCTTGAACTCGACGGTCGCTTCGTCGAGCTGACCCATCCGTAGGAGGGCCGTCGCCAGTGCGTAGCGAGCCAGGATCTCTCCGCCTTCCATCTCCACAGCCTTCCGGAGCTGGTCCAGTCCCTCCTCGCGGAGACCCTGCTCTAGGAGGCCTCGGCCGAGCAGCACATGACCTCGCACGTCGGATTCGTCCATGGCGATGGCCTGTCGTGCCGCTTCCACCGCAGTATCGCCGTCGCCTTCGAGCAGATCCAGCTCACCTTTTGCCAGCCAGGCCTTGCCCATCGCGGGATCGGCCGTCAGCGCCCTGTCGGCCAGAGCGAGGGCTTCTTCGCCGCGTCCTTCCCGCGGATACTCCTCCTGCATGGCTGCCAGCAGGAGGGCGAGCTCGGACTGCAGATAGGCACTGTTCGGCTCGATCTCGAGGGCCCTGCGTAGAGTCTGCTCGGCCAGCTCGAGCTTCGGCAGGGTCGCTCCCTCTCGCGAGTACGATCGGCTCTGATCCAGCAGCAGCCGTGCCTGGGTGTCCATCACTGGTTGAGCTGGTACCTCGGTAGTTGGTTGACCCGGACGTGGTTCGGGGCGCAGGAAGATGAACAGAGTCAAGAGCGCAATGACGAGCGCTGCGGCAACGATGCCGATGGTCACGGAGCGTTTCGCCCGTCGTGCCTTTCCGGGCTCGGGGGAAGTTGCGACGTCGCTCCAGCGGCTGCCGGACAATCCGCTTTCCGTCTCTCGGCGCAGGCTCTGGAGTGCGTTCCGGAGGTCCTTGGCCGTCTGGTACCGCTGTTCGGGGTCCTTTTCGAGACAGGTTTCGACGATCCGTGCAAAGTGGCGAGGTAGATCCCTCTTGATCTCCGAGATCGGCGGAGGATTGTCGCGCAGAATGCTCGAGGCCAGGGCGATCGAGCTGGTGCCTTCGAAGGGACGACGACCGGTGGCCAGTTCGTAGAGCAGCACTCCGACCGAGAAGATGTCCGCACGATGATCCACCGGCAGACCCTCGAGCTGCTCGGGAGGCATATAGGGGGCGGTCCCCAGAAT
>JARFQS010000112.1 GCA_029287645.1 Thermoanaerobaculia bacterium
TCTTGACGCGCTCGGGATCGTCCACACCCGGCAGCTGCACGACCAGACGGTCGCCTTCCATTCCCTGCCGCTGGATCACCGGGTCCGCGACACCGAACTCGTCGACCCGATTCCTGATGGTCTCCAGGGCCTGCTTGACGGCCAGATTGCGAATCTCGTTGAGATTGGCGAGCTCCATTTTGAAGGCCAGAACATCTCCGCGACGCTGCCAGTTCCAGCCCGGCAAATACTCGTTGACGATGCCGCCGACCTCTCGATCTCGCTCCGCAGGCACTCCCAGCACTTCGAAGCTCGAGCTCGACGTCGGATTCGCGGTAGCACTCTCCATTCCGTTGTCCGCCACTTCCTGCAGCAGACGATCGATGTCCTTGGTCGTCTCGGACCGCACGGCGTCGTCGACTTCGACCTGGAGGACCAGGTGAATTCCGCCTCGCAGATCCAGCCCCAGCTTCAGCTTCTCCTTGAGAGGATAGGCCGAGATCAGCGCCAGTGTGATCACAGCGAGGATCAAGAGACCCCGCCAGAGAAGTTTGCCACTCATTTCCGATCTCCTTGGTCCTCTTGTCCTTCGAGGCCCGCGATGGCCGACTTCGCAACTCTGACTTTCAGGTTTTCGGCCAGCTTGAGGACGACCACTTTCTCCTCGACCGCCGCGACCGTGCCGTAGAGCCCACCGTTGGTGACCACTCGATCACCCTTCTTCAGAGCTTCAATGAGGTTCTGAAGAGCCTTCTGCCGCTTGCGCATCGGAGCGATCAACAGAAAGTAGAAGATGGCGAAGACCAGGAGGATCGGCACGAATTGCATGAATGCGGGTGCCGACGCTCCTTCAGCGGCTGCCAGAATTGCGATCGAGTGACTCATGAGCTCTTCCCCTCTAGCCTGCGGCGTTTACGCCCGATTTCTCGGCAGCGTCAAGGCGGAACTCTCCGAAATCCTTGCTCGAGATCAGGACTTGGAAGCGGTTGAACCAGGAGTTGCTGGCGATTCCGAGAACGAACTGTCGTCCGGATAACTAGCAGCGACCGACGCCGCAAAACCGGTCAGCGTTCCGGACGCGATAGCTTCTCTGAGATGGGCCACAAAGTCAAGATAGAAGCGGACGTTGTGCTGGGTCGCCAACACCGCCCCAGTGAGCTCTCCGCTGCGCACCAGATGGTGAAGCAGAGCGCGGCTCACGCGTTGACAGACCGAGCAGGAACAGTCTTCATCCACCGGCCGAGAATCATCCCGATAGCGGGCATTCTTGATTCGCACCAATCCCTTGCGGGTGAACAACATCCCGTGCCGGGCATTACGCGACGGCAACACGCAGTCGAACAGATCGATCCCGTGCTGGACGGCGTGGACGATGTCCATCGGAGTGCCGACTCCCATCAGATACCTGGGCTTGCCGGTGGGCAGCGCGGGAGCGGTCCATTCGACGACCGCTCTCCTTTCCCGGGTTGGCTCGCCGACACTCACCCCACCAATTGCGTAGCCACCGAAATCGAGCTGGGTCAACTCCTCTGCGGCACGCTGGCGGAGGTCGGGGAAGGTGCTGCCCTGCACGATTCCGAAGAGGGTCGTATCTTTCTCCTGCCACGCCTGGCGTGATCGAATCGCCCATTTGTGGGTTCGATCGAGAGATTCGGTCGCCGCCTCGAGCGACACCGGCCATGGCGGACACTCGTCGAGAGCCATGGCGATATCCACGCCGATGCGTTCCTGGGACTCGACCACCGATTCGGGTGTCAGGCGGAGCTCGGCGCCGTCCAGGTGGTTTCGAAACGTCACTCCCTCGCTTCCGACGTGACGCAGGTTGGCCAGGCTGAACACCTGGTACCCACCGCTATCGGTGAGGATCGGTCGTCGCCATCCGGTGAACTCGTGGATCCCCCCCAGGGACTCGATGACCTCGATGCCGGGCCTGACGCTGAGGTGGTAGAGGTTGGACAGCATCACGGACGCGCCCGCCGTCTCGAGATCGACAGGCGACAGGCCCTTGACGGCACCGAGGGTACCGACTGGCATGAAAGCCGGTGTCTCGACGAGTCCGTGAGGCAGCGACAGCCTAGCTCGGCGAGCATTGCCGTCGCTGGCGAGGACGTCGAGTTTCATCGGCAAGAGAGGCCGCGAGGGGATGGGCTGCTACTGGAGGCGTGTGCGCTGATCCAGCTCGACGATGCGGACGTCGACGCTTTCGGGCAGCCTCAGATCGAAGCGCTCGACGGGCAGCGATCCGTTGATCCTGAGATTCTCGAACTTCAGATCCGTGACGTCCCCGTCTGCATCGACATAACGCAGGCGAATCGGCAGGTAATGGTCCGCAGCGATCCAGATGGTCACTCCCTGCAGCCGCTTCGCCACCTTGTCGAATAGAGGCGAAAGCTCCAGCAAATAGGGCTGGGTCCGATCTTCGGGCAGCGTCAACGAGACCGAGAAATACTGCAGCATGTCATCCAGGGGGCTCGTTGCACCGAGATACTCCAGGACGCGCTGCGAGCGACGACCGACTTTCACCTTCTCGGCCTGGCCCAGATCCCGAAACCAGGTGGTCATCTCGTCACCGTCGATCAGCATCGATATCGGGTTCGGTGTGGAGTAGTCCCAGCGCACATGATCCGGCGCAGAGTAGGCGAACGTCCCGACAGCCTCCACCACATCGACGAGCATGGAGCTCTCCTTGAGCTGTCGAAAGTCGGCCTCGAGGGTGTCGATCCTGCCTTGCTCGAGCCGTACCCTCTCGACGAGAGCCGTGAGCTTCTCGGACGGGCTCTGCCCTTCGCGTCTCGGATCGGGAAGCGCATCCTCGCACCAGACTGGCGACGCAATCGCCAACAGGAGCAGAGCTACAGAAATCCTGAGACGCGGCATCTGGAGATTCTCTCTTGGGTGAACGAAGCTCGTGTCCGGCGCACACACCGGATCCTCGGCCTGGGCCAAGGGGCGAGACGGATGCTATCTCCACGTTCCTCTGGATGCAACTGTCGAGACGGGAGGACGCCTTGACAGCCTGGCGGACCGATGCTACTTTCCCGCTCGCTCGCTTGGAGGACTTCTGACTATGGCCGACCTGGGAAACAAACACGAATGCCTGAGCTGCGGAACCAAGTTCTACGACCTGGGTCGCAGCCAGCTAGTCTGCCCCAGCTGCGGCGAAGACCAGGAAGAGCTGGCCAAGGGAGCGGAAGAGGGAGATCCGTCTGGCGCCAAGCCCTCCGCCAAGGCCAAGAAAACCAAAAAGGCCAAGAAAACCAAAAAGGCCAAGAAGACCGACAAAGACGAAGAGTCGGAAGACAAGGAAGAAGAAGCCTCGTCATCCGATAAGTGAGAGGAGTCGGATCACGGCCAGGCTCCCGACCCGGCGAACGCCAGACGACCCACCCTTCAGGGTAGCTCTGGCCCTGGGCGGCAATCTGGGTGACCCAGAAGAGGCCTTTCACTCCACGCTCGAAGGGCTGCAGTCA
>JARFQS010000131.1 GCA_029287645.1 Thermoanaerobaculia bacterium
CGACGATGGCTCGCCCGATACCGCGGCTGCCGCCGGTGACGAGGGCTACGGCTGGGGTTTTGTTGGAATTCATGCTCTTGTCCTCCTGGTCCGAGATTGTGGCACACGAAGGTTCGGCCGAATCTGGAATAATGGCCCCTGCCGATCGGTTTCGACCAGCTGAGAAGGAGGAATGAGCCCGTGGTATTCGATCCCCTGTATTTCGTATTTCTAGCGCCGGCCCTCGTGTTGTCGATGTGGGCCAGCTTCAAGACCAAGTCCGCCTTCAACAAGTATTCGAAGGTGAGGACCATGAATGGCATGACCGGCGCGCAAGCGGCCAAGGTCATGTTGGACCGGGCGGGGATTCGCGACGTGGAGATCAAGGCGATCCCGGGCAAGTTGACGGATCATTACAATCCCATCAACAAGACCCTTGCGCTTTCGGCGCCGGTGCATGGTACTCCCTCCATCGCCGCCGTTGGAGTGGCTTGTCACGAAGCCGGACATGCCATTCAGCATGCCCGGGCCTACAAGCCGATGTGGCTCCGATCCATCCTGGTCAAACCGGCCAAGTTTGGCTCGATGCTCGGTTTCTACGGCATGATGATCGGCCTGATGATGTCGTCGATGCAGCTCTTCATGCTGGGTGTGCTTCTGTTTTCCGGTCTACTGGCCTTTCAGCTGGTGACGCTGCCAGTGGAGTTCGACGCCTCGAATCGGGCCAAAAAGCTCGCCGTTGAGTACGGCATCGTCGCAGCCCAGGAGCGGCAGGGCATGGACAAGGTACTGAACGCAGCGGCCCTGACTTACGTCGCCGCAGCAGCATCGAGCATCATGCAGCTGTTGTACTTCCTGATGCGAGCCGGATTGCTCGGCGGGAGTCGCGACTAGTCGGCTGGAGTACCCAGGATCCCGAACAGCTCTTCCCGGCGCCGAGCCAACTCCTGGTCGGTGGTCGCTTCCATGACCAGCCGCAGAAAGGGCTCCGTGTTCGAGGGCCGGACGTTGAACCACCAGTCGTTGTATTGCACGGTGATGCCGTCCAGGTAGTCGATCTGCCCGTCGTCGTACCGCTCGGCGAGCTCGCGAATCTTGCCCTGCTTGTCGTCCACGACGAAGTTGATCTCGGGTGTCTTCGCATAGCGAGCGATGGGGGCCACCAGATCGGACATGCTGGTGCCCTTCTTGCGCAAGAGATTGACGATCTCGACCACCGCCAGAAGCGCGCAGTCAGCGTAGAAGTTGTCTCGAAAGTAGTAGTGCCCCGCCAGCTCCCCACCGAAGATGCCGTTCTTTTCGCGGAGAGTCGCCTTCATGAACGAGTGTCCCACCCGCTCGCGTACGGGCACACCGCCGCATTCACTGATGTACTCGCTGACGGCCCGCGAGGAGCGCAGGTCGTAGAGCACAGGCTGACCGGGGGCTAGAGCGAGAAGCTCGCCGGCAATGAGGGCCGTCGAAAGGTCGCTTCCGACTGGCTGCCCGAGCTCGTCGACGAACGCCGCCCGATCGGCATCGCCGTCGAAACAGACTCCGAGATCGGCTCCTGACTCCTGGACGCGAGCCGAAAGATCATGAAGGTTCTCCAGCTTCAGAGGGTTGGCTTCGTGGTTCGGGAAGCTGCCGTCCAACTCGAAGTAGAGAAGATCGAGTTCCAGGCCCATTCGCTCCAGCAGGGGCAGGTAGATCGATCCCATTCCGTTGGCGGCATCCACCACGACTTTCAGGCGACGACTCTCGGGCGGGTCCAGGAAGGAGAGCACGTGCTCTCCGTAGGCATCGAAGACCTCTCCCTGGTGGCGAGCTCCTTTGTTGTCGGCCAGTGACAGCTCCTGCGCCTCCACCCTGGCTTCCAGAAGGGGAATACCGTGGTCTCCGGAAACGGGTCGAGCCTCGCTGTGGCTGAACTTGAGACCGTTGTAGTCGGCCGGGTTGTGACTGGCAGTGACCTGGATTCCTCCGGCAGCCTTCAGATGGCCGACCGCGAAGTAGTTCATCGGAGTCGTTGCGAGTCCGATGTCCATGACATCGAGGCCGCCCCCCGTCAGGCCTTCGATGAGCGCTTCGCAGAGAGGCTCGCTGTGGACGCGCATGTCCCGGCTCACCACTACGGTGTTGCCGTGGGAACGGTCCTCCTCGTCCAGCAGATAACGAAAGGCGATCCCGACATCGCGAGCTACCCTCTCGTTCAGCTGCTCGGGGTAGAGGCCCCGGACATCGTACGCTTTGAAGATTCCACCCATTCTCGAGAACTCCCTTCGACTCAATTCGCGGTCTTCTGGATGGCGAAGCTGAAGTCCATCTCTTCGACCGGCCTCGCCGTCAGGTCGCCAGAGTCCTCGGGATTCGCGATGAGCTCCACGGCCAGCGTTTCACGGCAGATCCACTCTGCGAAACGATCGATGGCGGCCGTCAGCTCGGGATCGGCCACGTACGATACGCGAATCCGATCTGCGTAATCCAGGTCGGCTTCCTTGCGAGCTGTCTGGATTCTGTGGATGACTTCGCGGGCCCACCCTTCAGCGATCAGGTCCTCGGAAAGATGGGTGTCCAGGACGACCAACAGCTCACGATCTCCTTGCGAAGCCGTCTCCTCCTGCTCGACCATTCGCACTTCGACTTCCTCGGGTGAGAGCTCGATGGACTCCCCATCGAGCTCCAGCGAAAGGACACCTTTCTCCTCCAACTCTGCGGCGAGCGCATCGCCATCGGCGGCTTGCAGCGTCTTCTTGAGGGCTGCCATCTGTTTGCCGAATCTGGGTCCGCAGCGCGGATAGTTGGGGAGCACATCGTGATGCACGTAGGCGGAGCGGTCGCTTGCCCACAGCACGTCGCGGACGTTGAGCTCTTCGCGCAAGACACCGAGGTGTGGCTCGACGAGCTCGGGCAGCTGAGCCTCGGTCGTCACCAGGGTCACCGAGGCCAAGGGCTGCCGCGTCTTCAAGCTGTGTGAATTGCGGGCCGCATGCCCGAGACGAACGATCCGCTGGACTGCGGCCATACCGGCCTCCAGCTCGTCATCGACTCTTTGCGCTACCGGCTTTGGCCAATCTTCCAGATGGACGCTCTCGACCGCATAGCCGGATCGGGTACGCAGGAGGTGTCTGTGAATGACCTCGGCCACGAACGGCGTGAAGGGCGCGATGACTCGCGCCAGAACGCCTAGGACCTCGTAGAGCGTCTGATAGGCGCTCTCTTTGGCCTCTCCACCCTCCTCCGCGGGGGCCCAGAAGCGATCGCGGCTCCGGCGGATGTACCAGTTCGTCAGGTCGTCGATGAACTCCTCGATGAGGCGGGCGGCATCCAGAACCCGGTAGCCCTCGAGGTTGCGGGTCGTGCCTTCGACGAGGCGATCGAGTCTCAGCAGGATCCAGCGGTCCAGAGCAGGACGCCGCTCGAATGGCACCGCTTCCGCGCCCGGTGTCCACTCGTCCAGGTTGGCGTAGATCGTGAAGAACGACAGAGCATTCCACAAAGGCAATAGGAAGCTCTGCGCCGCCTCGCGCACGAGCCGCGCTGAGAATCGTGAGTTGATCTCTGGATTGTTGATGCAGAAATACCAGCGAAGCGCATCGGCGCCCGTCTCGGGTATGACCTCCATCGGATCCGTGACATTGCCCAGGCGCTTCGACATCTTGCGGCCCTGCCCGTCGTTGATGTGACCGAGGACAATGCAGGCCCTGTACGCCACGGAGTCGAACAGCAGGGCGGCCAGCACATGCAGGGTATAGAACCAGCCTCGCGTCTGATCGACGGCTTCGGCGATGAAGTCGGCAGGGAATTGGATGCGTTCGTCGACCAGTTCGGCGTTCTCGAACGGGTAGTGGTATTGGGCGAACGGCATGGATCCGGAGTCGAACCAGGCGTCGATCACCTCCTCGACCCGTCCCATGGTCCCGTCTGCGCACTCATCACAGGACCAGACGAAAGGCTCCTCGGCCTCTCGATCCACAAATGGGCGATGCGGGTCGAACTGATCGCGGTCGTAGACGTCTTCCGGAAGCGGTCTGCCGGCGGCAGCGTACAGCTCGACAAACGAGCCTACAACCTGTTGATTCGGACAGCTGTCGCAGCCCCAGACCGGTAGCGGGGTCCCCCAGTAGCGTTTGCGGGAAAGTGCCCAGTCGACCATGTTCTCCAGCCACTTTCCGAACCGCCCGTCTTTGACGTGTTGCGGATGCCAATCGACCTGTTGATTCAAGCTCAGCAGGTCGTCCTTTCGAGCCGTGGTCTTGACGAACCAGCTCTTGCTGGCGAGGTAGAGCAGAGGCTGGTCACATCGCCAGCAGAAGGGATAGCTGTGCCGATACTGATCGTGATGGAGCAGCCGTCCGCGCTCCTTGAGATCCCGGGTTATAGCCTTGTCGGCCTCCTTGACCCAGGTTCCAGCGAAGGACTCGATGCCTTGTCGCTCGACGATCTGGCCTTCCATGTCCACTGTCAGGTAGAAGGGGAGGGCGAACTTCACGCCACTCTGATAGTCGTCCTCTCCAAAGGCAGGTGCGGTGTGGACCAGCCCGGTCCCCTCGCTGGCTGTCACGTAGTCGGCGGTGAAGACCCGCCAACCGTCGTCGTCGGAGGGTGGAGGATCGAAGGGTGAATGGTCCGGGATTCGATCCGCAGGCTGGGTGGTGAAGGGCCGGTCGTACCTGAGGCCCAGCAGATCGGCGCCCAGAATCCTCGCCGTGGGCGCGACCTCGCGCAGATCGACTCGTGTCCGCTTCTCGTCGCTTTGCATCTCCAGCGGCACCGGTGTTTCCAGACCCTCCGCAAACAGCAGGTATTCGTCGGGTCGTGCAGGATGTTCGACCACCTGATAGACCAGCTCCGGGCTGACTGCCAGGCCCGAGTGCCCCAGAAGGGTCCATGGTGTCGTCGTCCATGCCACCAGGCTCAGGTTCTCCGGGATAGGCCACTCTGCTCCCTCGACGGTGGGTACGGCCTGGCCGGCTCTCGCCGGAAACAGGACCCAGATCGATGGATCGTCGGTGTCCTTGTAGTTCTGGGCCACTTCGTGGCTCGAAAGCGTGGTGCCGCACCGACAGCAGTAGGGCTGGATCTTGTAGTCTTCCTTGAGAAGCCCTTGGTCCCACAGTTGCCGCAGGGCCCACCAGACCGACTCGATATAGCGATTCGAGTAGGTGAAGTAGGCGCTGTCGAGATCGATCCAGAAGCCGATTCGCTCGGTCATCTCCCGCCACTGCTGCTCGTAGGAGTGCACGCTCTTCAAGCAGGCCTGGTTGAACTCGACGACTCCGTAGTTCTCGATGTCCTCCTTGCCGGAAAAACCCAACTGCTTCTCGATCTCGATCTCGACGGCCAGGCCGTGGGTATCCCAGCCGGCCTTGCGAGCGACGTGACGGCCCTGCATCGTGCGAAATCTCGGAAACAGGTCCTTGACGACTCGCGTCACGACGTGTCCGACGTGCGGTTTGTTGTTGGCTGTGGGAGGTCCCTCGAAAAATACGAAGTCCTCGCCGCCGCGGGTCTTCTCCAGGCTCTTCTCGAAGATCCTGTTGTCCCGCCAGTCGCGCAGAACCTCCTGTTCGAGCGCCGGGAAGGGGTAGCCTGAGGGCAGGTCTGGGAAGCGTCGGTCGTTCATCGGATTCTCGCTCACATCGCCGTTGCGGCGGTCATTCTACCCTGCCCATCATGGCCTTTGGGTCGCCGCTCAGTCGGAGAAACTGGTAATGAAAGACTCGAGTGACTGGCTGAGTCTGGAGCTGGCTTCCAGGTGGGGATGGTTGCCGCTGTCTTCGAAGACAGCCAACTCGGCCGATGGAACATGGTGCAGCCAGAGGTCGGCGGTCTCGACGGGTGGATTTCGGGCATGGCGGCCCCAGGCGAGCCAGAGAGGGCTCTCGAGTCGCGAGGCGATATCCGCTACGCCGTGATTGAGGCAGCCGCTCAGATAGGCAGCCAGGGGAGCGCGGGAACCTGGCTGATGGCTCGATCGGTAGTAGTGGTCGAGTCTGGCTGCATCGATCTTCTCTGGCGACCGGAAAACCTCTTTCTGCAGGTACTGGTGGAGCGCAGCTCGGCTGGTCAGCAGATTGAGACTCGACTTGCCGAGGATGGGGACGCGGAGCAGGCGATGGACCAGGG
This sequence comes from Thermoanaerobaculia bacterium, assembly GCA_029287645.1. Classification (GTDB taxonomy): domain Bacteria; phylum Acidobacteriota; class Thermoanaerobaculia; order Multivoradales; family JAHEKO01; genus JAUVRX01. The sequence continues at coordinate 6,088 of JARFQS010000131.1, forward strand.
CGTCCTCGATGTCAGGCTCATCACTTCGACTCTCGATGCCAAGTGGCACGACGAGGCCGAGATGACTCACCAGCTCGGGATGATCGACAGCCACCTGGACAGCATACGCTGCAGGCAGGCCGGCGGCCACGAGGATGCAGCGCTCCGCGACGACATCTCTCAGAAAGTCGACCACCAGTCCCAGATAGAGCCCGTCATCGTAGTGGACGTCAGGTTTGTCCGACCTGCCCCAGCCGAGGAGATCTGGAGCGAAGACGCGAAAGCTGCGCGCCAGCGGCTCGCTGGCCGGTCTCCACTCCTCCGAGTCGTGCCCGGGGCCGAAACTGTGCAGAAGGACGAGCGGAGCGCCCATTCCGTAGCTCTGGTAGGAGATCTCCCCTTCCCGCCAAGCGTAGCTTTCTTGCCGCCCCCAGGCGGGGCAGCCCAGCTTCTCACTACGTCTGGCGATCAGAGAGTTGGCGAGGGCAGGCAGGCCCACTGCGGCACTTCCAAGAAGGAGGCCTTTGACCAGGCGTCTTCGACGACCCGAGCTCCCTGCTCCTTTGGAGCCCTCATTTACCATGTCCGGGGAGAATAGCACGGCGTGGGTTGACTCCATTGAGCAGGGAGACTCCTCCCGCAGAACGCAGTCCGGGTAGAATGGTGGCCGCCATCACCCTGAGTGGAGAGTCCTGATCATGCAGCGAAATATCGTCCGACTTGGCCACCCCGGCCTGCGCCTTCAAGCCGAGCCCGTCGCTCCAGAGTCGCTCGCGACCGAGGAGATGCAAGCCTTGATCGCAGAGTTGATCGAGACCGTGAGATCGCGGTCGGGACGCGGCCTGGCCGCGACCCAGGTTGGCGAGAGCCACCAGATCCTGGTGATGGTCACTCCCGGGGACGGGGACGAGCCGAACGGCTCCGAGATCGTGATCATCAATCCTCTCCTGGAACCGGAACACGCCGATCTGGTCTACGACTGGGAGAGCTGTCTGTCCGTGCCAGGTCTCAAGGGATTGGTACCCCGCTACCCGAAAGTCCGGCTGAGGGGTCTGAATGCCCGAGGTGAGGCCATGGACTTGACACTGGACGGACTCCAGGCCCGGTTGGTCCAGCACGCCTACGATCACCTGAACGGTGTCGTGTTTCTCGACCGAATGAGGGATCTTCGATCTCTCGCCTTCAATGAAGAATGGGGCCTGTACCTGGCCGATTCGAGCGACGGGTCCTGAGCACCTCGGATGTCTCGCGACCTGGTGGTTGTCTGGGCAGGGCGGCATCGCCGAAACGAGTGGGAGACGCTCTGTGAACCGCTCAAGCGGCGGATCTCCCGGCATTTGCGCATCCGAGAAGTAGCTGTGAAGCCGAAGGCTGGCGGGGGAGACTCCGAGCGTCAGAGAGCGGAGGCCGATGCATTGCTGGCCGCTGTGCCGCAGGGCGCTTGGACCGTAGCACTCGACCGCAAGGGGAAGATGCGGAGCTCCGAAGAGCTGGCGACGTGGATACAGAATCGAATCGAGGACTGGCCGGGGCCGCTCGTCTTCCTCATCGGATCGGACCTGGGATTGTCGAAAAGCGTTCTGGCGCAGACACGGGAGCGCATGTCGTTCGGGCCGTTGACCTTGCCTCATGAGTTGGCGAGACTCGTGCTCCTCGAGCAGTTGTACAGGGGACTGGCCATCAACGCCGGAATAAAGTACCATCGCGTGCCGTTGTAAGTTGCCTGAACTTCAGTCGAGTCAAGTGTGAAAGGAGCGCGGTAGGTGGCAAGAACGTCTGGAGCCAAAAAAGCTACGAAGAAGAAGACCAACTCCTCCGAGGTGTTTCGCAAGAAGCTCGTGGAGCATCAGAAGGAGATCCTCAACCTATACGAGCGCGATCTGAAGGTTGGACAGGAAGCCAGTGACG
>JARFQS010000209.1 GCA_029287645.1 Thermoanaerobaculia bacterium
GCCCAGCGCGATGCGGGCACTCCCGGTCCTCAGATCTGCCAGCGATGGGTGGCTGTGACTGAGACCTTCCGGGAAGATGCCGATCGCGGCTCCTTCGGAGAGGGCCGCGAACGCAGCTGCGAACATCTCCTGGTTACGCGATGTCAGGGTCGGATCGTCGCTCCGCCGGTAGACCGGAATCGCTCCGGAGCCTCGCACCAGCCATCCCACCAAGGGATGCGTGAAGAGAGGTGCCTTGGCGAGAAAGCGCACCGGCCGATTCGCAGCAGCCGTCACCAGGGCTGGATCGACAAGGGAGTTGGGATGGTTGGCCACCAGGAGGAGCGGACCGGACCTGGGAGGGGATGGACCCTGAACCTCGAATCGGTAGAACACCCGTATCGCGATGCCGCAGAGACCCGAGAAGACGGGCAGCAACCACATACCTCTACACCTCGTTGCGGCCCGCCGCCGCCACTCCCTCCTCTTCGTCGACGGTCGCCAGAAGAGTCAGGCCCAGCACGAAGAGCACGAGGACCACGGCAATTCCCGCACGTTGACTGTTGAAGGCCTGGGTCAGGACGCCCAACAGGAAGGGCCCCAGAAAAGCGGTGAACTTCCCCGAGAACGCGAAGAATCCGAAGAACTCATTCTCCTTGTCCGGCGGCACGAACCGACCCATCAGGGAGCGGCTTGCCGATTGATTCGGGCCCGCGAAGATGCCGATCAGAATGCCAGCCACCCAGAACCAGGTGCGATTCGGGGCCCAGACCGCTACCACGGTGGCGACGATGAGACCCACCACCGAAATCTGCAGAGTCCTCTTGCCGCCGAGCAGATCGTCGAGGAAGCCGAGGAAAAAGGCGCCCAAACCGGCGGTGATATTGAGAACGATGCCAAAGACGAGCATGTCCTCCATGTCGAAGCCAAAGGTTCCGGCAGCGTAGATGCCACCGAATGCGAACACTGTGACCAGGCCATCGTTGTAGAGCAAACGCGCCACCAGGAAACGGAGGATCTGCCTGTACTGCCGAATCTCCTTGAAGGTCGCCGACAGCTGCCGCCAGGTGTGGGCCAGAATCTGACCGCGCGCGCTGACCGCCGACCGGTCCTCCTTGACCAGCAGGAACATCGGTAGGCTGAAGGCTCCGAACCAGGCCGCCACCAGCAGATTGGTGGCTCGAATGTTCTCTCCCCCCTGCTTGGAGAATCCGAACCACGGGACCTCTGGTCCCACGAGGGTGACCAGCGCGACAGCCAGGGCCAGCAACCCACCGATGTAGCCGAGTCCCCATCCGAAGCCGGAGATCCTCCCTATCCGCTCCGGAGGTGCGATGTCGGGCAAGAAGGCGTTGTAGAACACCATTCCCATCTCGAAACTGATATTTGCGACCACGAACCAGGTCAGGGCCCTGAGTGTCTGTCCAGGCAGAGCCCAATAGAGGGCCACGGTACCGACGATGCACACCCCTGTAGCCAGGATCAGAAAGGCCTTCCGATACCCGCCTCGATCGGCCAGCGCACCCAGGATCGGCGAAAGCAGGGCCACAGCGATCGCCGTGATGGTCACCCCGCGGGACCACAGAGCCGTCCCTCGAATCGCGTCCGGAGCGATCGCCTGGGTGAAATACGCTGCGTAGATGAACGTCACCACCAAGGTGGTGAACGGCGAGTTGGCGAAATCGTAGAGTGCCCACGCTCCCACGACACGCTTGCCGGTGATTCCGGTCGAATTCAAACTGACCTCCCGGTGGGAGCATCGCCACTCTCGGTATCAGGCTGCAGGATCTCGATTCGGTCGGCCGAGTGCGGAACGATACAAAGAAACTCGAAGGGAGCTTCCACCACCTCGTAGTAATGCGGTACGCCCGCCGGGATGTAGACAACCTGGTCCGCCGAAACCTCGTGAACCGCATCGCCGATTCCCACCCTGGCCCTGCCGCGCAGAACATACTGTTCATGCTCCACCTGGTTCCTGTGGAGCGGCATTCCACCCGCTTCGCCCATGATGAAGCGGCGCAAGTAGAAATTCGGGGCGCCATCTTCAGGGCCCAACAGGACCTGCATCTCAGTCTGAGATCCGGCTGCCACAGGCTGGCGGGCGACCGACTCCACCCTCTTCACACAAGGCTCGCTGCCGCTATCGAAAACCGTCATCCTGGCACCCTCCATCGCTGCTCCCCGCAGGAGTTGCCCCAGCGGAGTGGTCTCTCCATACAGAATCTAGGCTCGATTATAGAGGCCGGTGGACTCCCTCGCGGTGCTGTGACAAATTTCACCCTCGGCACCGGGACTTCTCATAGAATAATCGACGAAACCAGATCCCTCACTGGTAGTCCAATAGAAAGCACCATGCTGAAGGAACGAGCACAAATCGTCGCTGGCAGCCTTCTGGCTGTAGACCTGTTTCTGGTGACGCTGGCCTTTCTGCTCGCTTTCTGGCTGCGCAGCCAGGCCTTCCCGTCCTGGGGTCTGTCCCCGACCCATCTCTACCCTCTGGAGCAGTACCTACCGCTCCTGCCGATCACTCTGGTGATCTGGTGGGTACTGCTGTACCGGTCCAAGCTGTATCGATCCCAGCGAACGGTGCCTCTGCAGGAAGAAGCCCGCGACATTCTCCGGATCACGATCAGCGCTGCCGTGCTGCTGATCCTCATCATCTACGCTCTTCGCTTGGACGACCGTCTGCTGGGCGGCGACAAAATCAGTCGGGCGTGGATCTTGTTGCAGTTCGTCCTCGCCGCATTCTTCCTGCTATCTCGAATGATGACGGTGAGGATTCTCGCTCGCTACGTGCGGGAGCGTGGCTACAACTACCGGACCGTTCTGATCGTCGGCACGGGAGCCACCGCCGCTCGGATCGCCGAATCGGTCGAGCAGCACGGCTACTGGGGTATCAGGATTCTCGGACTGGTGGCCGAGGACAGACAGACTACCCTCCCGGACGGCTCTCCGTATCCGCTGATTGGGGCGCTGGACGAGCTCCCGGAGCTGGTCGAGGAGAACGTGGTCGACGAGGTCATTTTCGGGCTCGATCAGCCACACCCGCCGCAACTCGAGGGCCTCTTGCTGGCTCTCGAAGAGCAGGGGGTACGCTCGAGGGTGGCCCTGAGCTTCCTACCCCACACCAAGGCCAAGGCCGAGGTCGGCGCGCTCGACGACCTGCCGCTGCTGACCTACGACTACACTCCAGCCAGCGAGCTGCAGCTCCTCGCGAAGCGGGCCATGGACGTCTTCATCTCGTCCATGTTACTGGCCGTGGCGCTCCCGGCCATGCTCCTGATCGCAGCGCTTCTGAAACTCGCCGGCGGAGGGGGCCGAGTACTCTTTACGCAGACCCGTTGCGGCCTCAATGGCCGGCGTTTCACCCTGTACAAGTTCCGCACCATGGTCGAAGACGCGGAAAACCAACGACACGAGATCGCCCATCTCAACGAGATGAGCGGTCCGGTCTTCAAGGTCAGGCGCGATCCCCGGGTGACGCCGGTCGGTCGCTGGCTGCGTCAGTTCAGCCTGGATGAGCTACCCCAGCTCTGGAATGTTCTCAGAGGCGACATGAGCCTCGTCGGCCCGCGCCCGCCGGTGCCTCAGGAGGTCTCCCAGTACCAGCGTTGGCAGCGACGGCGTCTCTCGATGCGCCCCGGCCTGACCTGCCTCTGGCAGGTTCAAGGCCGCAACGAGCTGGATTTCGATCGTTGGGTCGAGCTGGACCTGGAGTACATCGACAGCTGGTCACCGCTGTTGGATATCAAGATCCTCCTCAAGACCATCCCTGTCGTCTTGAGTGGCAAAGGGGCTCATTGAGCCACCCCACCCGGGCCGGGTCCACAAGGCTTCAGGAATCCCCATCCAGATAGCCGAGCGCTTCGAGTTGCTCACGTGTCTCCTCGTCGAGACGCGGAGGGCGAGTCGGCGTCTGGGCTTCGGCGAAGGCAAAGCTCTCTCCGATAATCTCGTTCACCTCGGCCTGCAGCCTGGCCAAGACTTCCGGTCGCACCGATAGACGATCTACCGACTCCCCGGGATCCTCGGAGAGGTCGAAGAGCTGCTCCTGACGCTTGACGCGGATGTACTTCCAGTCGCCGTCGCGCAGAGCCACGATTCGGCCTCCCGCCAGCCATTGACTGAACACCGGCCGGGTGGGGGCCTCCCCTTCCACGATGAGAGGCATCAGGGAGTGGCCCTGGAGGTGCTCCGGTGCCGGTAGCCCCATGACCTCCAGCAGCGTCGGCAGCACATCGACCAGCCGAACGATGGTCTGAACTCGAAGACCCGAAGGGAGAGCCAGACCCTCGGGGAACCGAAAGATCAGCGGCACGTGCAAAATCTCTTGAAACAGCGAGTTGTGGAGGAAGCCGCCATGCTCGAGGAACTCCTCCCCGTGATCGGAGAGGACGACCACGATGGTCTCGGCATCGAGATCGAGGCTTCTCAGATGGTCCATGAGAGTGCCGAGTTGGACATCTGTGTAGAGGATCCCAGCGTCGTAGAGGTCCCGCAGATGTTGAAGATCGGCCGGATCCTCCCTGTCTACCCGGTTCCAGTACTCCTCGTGACTCGCCCAGTAGTTTCCGCTCCCCACAAGCCGCTCGAGCTCCTCTCTCGAGCCGATGATGTCCCCGGAGTAGGAAGGGTCCACGAACTCCGCGGCGTACTCGGCGGGTGGCAGGTAGGGGTCGTGCACCTCGAATGTGTGAACGAACAGGAAGAAGGGGGCTCTCGTCCCCGCGCCGTCTTCCTCGGCGAACTGGTCGAGGGCCTGCCTGGCCCCGTCGAAGACGGTCCCCGCTCCCCGATGTTCCACGTAGCGCTCGAAACCCTGACCGAAGCCGAGTCGAGCGCTGACATTCCCACCATCGGTATGGGCCTCGGTTCGGTAGCCCAATCTCGCCAACAGCGTAGCCAGCGTAGGAATGTCGTCGGATAGGCGTCGCACCCTTCGCTCACCCCAGTTGGCGACCCGATGAGCCGGCGGGTAGACCCCGGTCAGCAGCGACATGTGCGACGTCGCCGTCTTGGGGGACTGGCTGAAAGCCTGCTCGAAGACAATTCCCTCATCCGCCAAGCGGCTGATGACCGGGCTGGTGGGACGCTCGTAGCCGTAGGCCGTCAGATGGTCCGGGCGTAGCGTGTCTATCGAGACGAGTACCAGATTCGGCTTCGGCGGATCTTCCGATCTCCGACACGACCCCGCCAGGACCACCAATGCGAGGGACCACAGTACGCTGTATCTCCGTGATCTTCGACTCGGCTTCAAGAAGGCTCCTTGTCCGTCCACTCCAAGGATGTAGCATGTGAGTGGTCCAGGCAACCCTGTACCCCGGAGAAACCTCTCGATTCGCATTTCGTAGAAACTCCAGGAGTGATCCTCCGGGGCCCGATGAGGTCCCTGAGTGGACACCCGCGTGGCACCTACCAGGAAAGAAGGTCGAAATGAGTTTCCTCCTCGCTTCCGCCAGGACCCTCTGCGGCGTTTCACTACTCGTCTTGCCGATCCATGATCTGCTGTCCTGCCCGCTTCACAGCCAGGAGATCCTCTCGGCGGCCAAGACTGGACGGCTGGACCGCGTCCGGGAGCTGACGGAGGCCGACCCAGATCTCCTCGAAGTCGTCGACGCAATGGGCTATTCCGCTCTCCGTTGGGCGGCGATTCGAGACCATGGGGCCGTGGCCCGCTATCTCGTCGAGGCCGGATCCGATCCCAACAGCGTTGGCGCGGATGGAGGGACATCCCTGCACGGAGCGGCTCATCACGACGACGCGGAGATGATGGCGGCGCTCCTTCGGGCCGAAGGCGACTTCGCCCTCCAGAATCGCTGGGGACGGACTCCGCTGCATGTGGCGGCTCGCAGGGGATGTCTCGAAGTCGCCCGCCTCCTGCTGGATGCAGGAGCCGACCCGAATGTCACGACGAGCGAAGGCTGGTCGACCTTGAATGTCGCCTACCGAGGCGGACACCCCGACATGGTCGAGCTTCTCCTCGCGACCGGCGCCGACCCGGAGCTCGCTGATTCGCAAGGGCGACGGCCCGGCGAGGTGAGGCTGGAGAGACCCGTCCCGGTACCCCTCTCCCGGCGGGTCTTGGATCAGTACGTCGGTCACTACGATCTGGGAGGGGGTTTCGGCTTCGACGTCTGGCGTGTCGGTGACCGGATGCGAATCATGGAGTTCGCTCCTGACGACATGATCCCGACTGCAGTCGACAGCTTCGTTTGCGAGCGCGAACCGTGGAAGGTCCAGTTCCATCGAGATGACGACGGAACCGTATCGCGGATGGATGTGAGCTTTCTCAGGAGGACGGTGTCTGCGCGGAAGGTCGTCGACACCTCGGACGGAAACACCTTCGTGGGTTCCGAAGCCTGTTTCCCCTGCCATGCCAGCGGACCAGCGAATGGACCCGCCGGGCATTGGGTAGCAAGTCGGCACTCCCGGGCGTTCCACACACTCACCACAGATCAGGCCAGGGCTCTGGCGGCCTCCCGGGAAGATTACAAGGACATCTCCGACCCATCCACAGAGCAGCGTTGCAGGATGTGCCATCTGACCGCGGCCCAGAACCCCTACGCTGTCTTCGCCGCCGACCACGACCCACGAGAAGGAGTAGGTTGCGAGGCTTGCCACGGTCCGGGATCGACCTACCTCGATCGAGAGATCATGCAGGATCGTGCGAGATTTCTGAGCAGCGGGGGGCGCGTACCCGATGAGCTCACCTGCCGGACCTGCCATCGGGATGAAGCCTTCGACTTCATGACCCGCCTGGAGCGCATCCGGCACTGGTGAGATTTCTCTGCCCAATCGGCTCTGCTCGACGCCGCGCCCTGACAGAGGCCATTCACCACCCTGCATCGAGATATAGTGGTGGCCACATCAGCCATAGACCCGGAGGACTCTGATGAATGACAACCACCGGAAGAAGAAGGATGAGAAGGCCGAAGGAGGGGTCACTCGTCGGCACTTCCTGACCGGTGCCGGTATCGGCGCGGTCGGTCTGGCAGCCGGAGCGCCAGCCGTGGAAGGAGCCACCGAGCAAGACGCCGCCAATCTCATCGCTGCGGGTGAAGCCGTACCGGTCACCCTGCGAATCAACGGAACCCGGCAACGACTCCTGGTGGAGCCGCGCTGGTCGCTCGCCTACATCCTCCGCGAGAAGTTGCTGCTGACCGGAACGAAGCTCGGCTGCGACCGCGGAGAGTGCGGTGCTTGCACGGTCCTGGAGGATGGTGTGCCCCGTTACTCCTGCATGACACTCGCCCTGGAGGCAGAGGACAGGGAGATCACGACCCTGGAGGGACTGCTCGAAGGTGAGGAGCTCGGCGCCGTCCAACGCGCCTTCGAGGAGAAGGATGCCCTGCAGTGCGGCTACTGCACCCCAGGGCAGGTGATGGCGGTCGAAGGTCTGCTGCGCTCCAACCCCGATCCAACACTCGAGGAGATCCGCACCGGAGTGAGCGGGAACCTTTGCCGCTGCGGGACCTACCCCAACATCTTCAAAGCCGCCCGCCTGGCCGCTGATCTGAAACGAGGCAAGGGAGGTGGATCATGACTGAGGCCAACTACTACGAGCGCGGACCTATTCCCGAAACGCCCGAGCCGAAGCAGAAGCAGGATCATTGGACGGACACCCGAGTCGTGGGGCAGCCTCTGCCACGCGTCGACGCCTATCAACGTTTGAGCGGGGCTGCCGTCTATCCGTCCGACGTCCATCTGCCGGACATGTTGTACGGCGCCGTGCTGCGTTGCCCACATGCCCATGCCCGAATCGAGAGCATCGACATCAGAGCCGCGGAAGAGATCCCCGGTGTCCGAGCCGTGCTGACTGCCTCGAGCCCGGGCGCCGACCTCGCCTGGCAGCCCGAAAGCGACGGGCCGACCTCGATGCTGTTCGATTCGACCTGCCGGTTCGAGGGCGAGGCCGTTGCCGCCGTAGCGGCAGCGACCCCCTACCAGGCGCAGGATGCCTTGCGTGCCATCGAGGTCTCCTATGACGTTCTGCCGGCTGTCTCCACCCCGCAGGCCGCACTGGAGCCGGGAGCCCCCAAGCTCCATCCGGACGGCAATAGCGTCGGAGAGCCGTCGACCTACGAGCGCGGTGATTTGAACGCGGGATTCGAAGCAGCCGACGCGGTGGTTGAAGAGACCTTCGAGGTTCCCTTCCTTCTCCACACCCCGATGGAGCTTCATGGCTGTGTGGCACGTTGGGAAGGAGACAAACTGACCCTGTGGGAGTCGACCCAGGGCGTGTACAACGTTCAGAGTCAGACGGCCGCCGCCCTCGATCTTCCTCTCAGCCATGTGAGAGTGATCGGCCACTACATGGGCGGAGGATTCGGGTCCAAACTGGCCATCGGCAAGTACACGCTGATTGCAGCGCTACTGGCGAAGAAGACCGCCAAACCGGTGAAGGTGTTCTTGAGCCGTGAAGAGACGCTCGTGTGTGCGGGAAACAGACCAGGCGGCACCATGCGTTGTAAAGCGGGCGCCAAGACCGATGGCACGCTGACCGCCCTCGAATTCGAGGCGCTGGGCTCCGGCGGCGCCTACTCACCCTATGGCACCGGGCTCTTCGACTGGCAGATTCGGGACCTGTATCGCTGCCCGAATGTGCGCACCAAGGGGCAGAGTGCCTACATGAACGCCGGAAATGAGAGACCGATGCGCGCCCCTGGACACCCACAGGGGTCCTGGGCCCTGGAGCAGGTTCTCGACGCCCTGGCCGAGAAGCTCGATCTCGATCCTGTGCAGCTGCGTCTCCGAAATCTGACCACCGTGAGTCAGGCTCGGGGAGACATTCCCTACACCTCGACAGGCTTCAAGGAGTGTCTCGAAGAGGGTGCCGAGGCCTTTGGGTGGGCTGCCGCACGATCAGAATCTGGCGAAAACGGTGCCGTCGTGAGAGGTGTCGGAATGGCCGGCTGCACCTGGGTAGCCGGTGCAGGGGGTCCGCCCTCGACAGCCATCGTCAAGTACTTCGCCGACGGCAGCGTGAGCCTGAACATGGGGGCCAGCGACATCGGAACCGGTACCAAGACGGTCATGGCCATGGTCGTTGCCGAGGAGCTGGGCGTACCCGTCGAGCGCATCCAGATCGAGCATGCCGACACCGGAACGACCGAGTTCGCCACTGGCAGCGGGGGCAGCAAAACGGTTCCGACCGAATCGCCTGCCGTGCGCGCCGCGGCCTTGGACTGCAAAGAGCAGCTCCTCGCGATGGCGGCCGTCGATCTGGAAACCGCGGTCGGCGACCTTCAGCTCGAGGCCGGTGAGGTCTTCTCGGCACGCGACTCCTCCAAGCGGGTCGCCGTCGGGGAGATCAGCCAGTTCAGACGACGCCGCACGGTCATCGGAATCGGCTACCGAGGTCCGAACCCTGAAGGCAAGGCGACCTGCCCGTTCGCCGCGCAGTTCTGCGAAGTCGAGGTCAACAAGCTGACAGGAGAGGTCAAGGTTCTCCGGTTCCTCGGGGCTCACGACAGTGGACGGGTCATGAGCCGCCTGACCTACGACAATCAGGTCTACGGTGGCATCGTCATGGGCATCGGATTCGGCTTGACCGAGCGCCGCGTCCTGGATGCAAAGCAGACTGGAAAGATGGTCAACAAGAACTGGCACGATTACAAGATTCCGACCGCGATGGACGTGCCGGCTGATATCGAGTCCCTACCCATCGAGATTCGGGATGTGGAGTGCAATTCGACCGGCGCCAAGGGTTTGGGAGAGCCGGTGACCATCCCGACCGCTGCGGCTGTCGCCAATGCCGTCTACCACGCCACCGGCGTCCGAGTCACAGAGGCGCCGATCACTCCCACCAGACTCGTCGAGCTACTGGCGGCCCATGACCAGAGGAGGGCCTGATCCATGCTGCCGAACTTCGCCTACATTCGTGCCCACTCCAAGCAAGAGGCTCTCGAAAACCTGACTGCCGAAGGAGCATATGTCCATGCCGGTGGGACCGATCTTCTGGGATGTGCCCGTGACGAGATCTTCGCGGTCGAGAAGCTGGTCAGCATCAGCCGACTCGACGAGCTCAAGGGTATCGACAGGACCGGGGATGGCAGGCTCCGGATCGGTGCACTCACCACGATCTCCGAAGTCTCCAGCAGCTCTCTGGTTCGAGAGGGCTATCCGGGCCTGGCTCAAGCGGCAGGTGACGTCGCCAGCCCTCAGCTTCGAAACCAGGGCACCCTGGGCGGCAATCTCTGTCAAAGACCCCGATGCTGGTACTTTCGCGGCGACTTCGAGTGCGCCAAGAAGGGCGGTGACATGTGTTTTGCGGTGGAGGGTGAGAACCGGTACCACGCCATCTTCGGCGGAGATCCCTGCTACATCGTCCACCCTTCCGATACGGCACCCATGCTGGTGGCACTCGGAGCGGAGGTGCGGCTCTCGGGACCCGGCGGGGACCGCTCGATGGCCCTCGAGAGCTTCTTCGTTCTTCCAGATCAGGACTTGGGTCGGGAGAACGTTCTGCAGAGAGGTGAAATTGTCACCGAAGTGCTCCTGCCCGAGGCCGCCGGGGTGAAGAGCTCGTACCGGAAGATCCGTGAACGCGGAGCCTGGGACTTCGCGCTCGTCAGCGTCGCGCTGGCTGTCCGGATGAGCGGTTCCACCATCGCCGAAGCGAGTGTCGTCCTCGGAGGCGTAGCCCCGGTACCCTGGCGATCGAAGGCCGCCGAAGCTGCCCTGACCG
>JARFQS010000249.1 GCA_029287645.1 Thermoanaerobaculia bacterium
CATGTCGGCGGGGTGGTCCTGGGCCTTTGACACTCCGTTCACCTGGTTCAAGCAGAACGCCTCGAAGCTGGGCGGCATTCGCCAGGGTATGGCCGTCTCCTGGCCGGGCCACATAGGTGAGACAGGTAGCCTGCGCGAGCAGTTCCTGCACGTGATCGACGTGGTGCCGACGCTCCTCGAAGTGACCGGCATCCCGGCGCCCGAGTACGTGGATGGCATCAAGCAGGCCCCGATCGAGGGTACGAGCTTCGCCTACACGTTTGACCCTGCCAACGCCGAGGCGCCGTCCCGGCACAAGACCCAGTACTTCGAGATGATGGGCCAGTGGGCCCTCTACCACGAGGGTTGGCTGCTGAGCACCAAGGTGGATCGCGCACCCTGGGACGCATACGGTGCCGCCAAGGCGGATCCGCTCAACAATCAGGTTCTCGAGCTTTACGACCTGACGAACGACTTCACACAGTCCAAGAACATCGCCGACAAGCACCCTGAGAAGGTCCAGGAGCTCAAGAAGCTGTTCATCGAGGAGGCCGAGAAGTATCAGGTCTTCCCGATGGACGCCTCTGTGGCGACCCGTGTCATCGCACCGCGTCCGAACATCACAGCGGGTCGCCAGGAGTTCGTCTACACCAAGCCGATGACCGGTCTGCCGCAGGGGGACTCCCCATTGCTGCTCAATACCTCCTACACCATCACGGCTGACATCGAAGTGCCGCAGGGTGGTGCCGAGGGCATGATCCTGACCTCCGGCGGGCGCTTCGCTGGCTACGGCCTCTATCTGCTCGACAGCAAGCCGACCTTCGTCTGGAACATGCTCAACCTCGAGCGCATCAAGTGGGCGGGCTCGGAACCGCTCACCCCCGGCAAGCACACGATCGAGTTCGACTTCGAGTACGACGGTCTCGGTGTCGGAACGATGGCCTACAACAGTATGAGCGGCCTGGGGCGCAGCGGTACCGGCACCCTGAAGGTCGACGGCACGGTGGTCCAGACGAAGAATATGGACAAGACGTTACCGATGATCCTGCAGTGGGACGAGGCCTTCGACGTCGGCTCCGACACCCTGACGGGCGTCAACGATGCCGACTACAAGCCGCCCTTCGCCCTGACCGCCAAGCTAGACAAGCTGACGATCAAGGTGGACCGGCCGCAGTTGTCGCCGGCGGACATCCAGAAGCTGGAGGCCGCGCAGCGGAACAACAAATCGAGCGAGTAGGAGAGAGGCTGAGTCAACCACCAGGAGCGAATTCCCGGCCCGGCGGACCGAGCTGGCAGCTGGCTGGAGGGCGACAGGCGTTCGTGCGGCTGTTTTGAAGCGAGCTCGCCGATCCGGGTGCAATCTGCTCGGTTGCGCCGGCTGGGAATCCTTGCGACGCATATGAAATGAAGCGACTGGAGCGGCTCCTGGAGAGCACTTGGACGGATGTGGCGGTGGCACTCTTGCTGATCGTTTCGAGCCTGTCGGAGGGTTGGGAGACGTTCATTCAAGATCTCGAGAAGTTCGACCTGGGGGTGCACCATGGCGTGCTCCTTCTCGGTGTCGTCAGCCTCCTGAGGTCTCTGGGCGAAGTCCGGGAATCCGCAAGACGGTTTCGGAGGCGCGGCAACGACGCTGAGGTGGCCGATCCGCCCGGTGAGGTGAGCTAGTGCGTGTCGACCTATTCAGAAGGAGGAAGTCATGCGATCGATCCGGATGTTGAGCGCAGTTCTCTGTTGCGTGGGACTCATGGTGTGTCCCGCTCTCGCCAAGGAGAAGAAACAGGCCCTCGAGCGCTATGAAGCGAACGCGATGAGCCTCGAGGCCGGGCGGGCTTCGATCATGGAGATCACGATCTTCGCCTGGAGTAGCGATGCTGACCGGCAGGCGATGATCGATGCCTTCGATCAAGGGGGTGACAAGGCGCTCTACAAGCACTTGAGCAAGCAGGACGAATTGGGCTTCGTGTCGCTTCCCAGGACCATGGGCTATCAGATGCGCTACGCCTACCAGTCCGAGAGCGACGGTAAGCGTCTGATTACAATGGCGACTGACCGCCCGATCGGCATGGCCGAGGTCATGCGAGGCTCCATGAGCCAGGAGGACAACATCTCGCTGGTGTTTCTGGAGCTCGACCCGGCGACGGGCGAGGGCACCGGCGAGATGATCGTCGGTGCCGGCTTCCGCGTCGACAAGAAGACCGGGAAGTTCGAGATCGAAACCCTGGGACAGGAGCCGATCAAGTTCACCAAAGTCAAGCCGATGAAGGTCAAGCACAAGCATCAGGACAAGTAGGAGTCAACTTGAAGGGGGAGGTCGAGACGTGAACAGGATAGATCTCCTCGAACACCAGCTCGCATCCAGGCTGGACGTACTGGCCGTGGAGTTGGTGCCGAGCGGGCTGTTTCCCGTCAGTATCGTGGCACAGCCGCCGGAGGCAGAGGTCGTCATGGACAGGATGGACGATGCCCAGATCATCGAGATCGCCAAGCTGTGCAAGATCAGAAGAACACCTTGAGTGCGCCGTTGGTGCGCACGAACGTCTTCGATGGCTGCCGGCTATGGGGAAGAGTGGTCTGGACGAGCAGTCGTGCCATGAAGCCGAGTGCGCCGGCATTCTGCGCCTCTTCCGCCTCGATGAGGAGTGACT
>JARFQS010000334.1 GCA_029287645.1 Thermoanaerobaculia bacterium
CGCCGTCGAGCGGTACAGATCGGGTCTGTACCTCGGGGGGCTGTCGCGAGATTCGATCATCTATGCCGGTCGAAGCGCCATTGCGGCTGCCGAGATCGTGCAGCAGAGCCTACAGCCCGGCGATGTGGTTCTGGTCAAGGGTAAGGACGTCCAGCGACTCGAGCGGATCTCGTTTGCCCTGATGGGCCAGCAGGTGAGTTGCGATCTGACGCGTTGCTACATGAAGGCCACGCGTTGTGGCACCTGTGCCCTCCTGGGCCAGGGTCCGATGGTCTAGAACGGCTTCACCAGCCTTCCAGGTCCATCTCCAGAGTGGTCCAGGAGTCGATCTCCTCGCTCCCGAAGGAATGGAGCTTCTTCAGGGTTCCGACTTCTCGGTAGCCATAGTGCTTCTTGTACCAGCGGATGCTGGCGGGGCGATCGGCATTCGTCGAGACGGTCTTCGCACCCGCAGTCGCCATGGCTCGCAGTCGCTCATCCTGCAAGGCCTTACCGATACCGGTTCCCAGGAACTCCGGGGCGACACCCATGAGCGTGGTCTTGCCGCGAGCTGGGGAGAGCAGCTCGTATCCCGCTGCACCGACGATGCGGCCATCGACACGAGCTACGAACATACGGTCGAGATCGAGATGAGGCATTTCGGGCGAAGGTATGCGATGCATGTTCCAGTGCCGCATGACCCGGAGAATCTCGTCCAGGTCTTCAGGCTGGGCTCGCTCGACGACAAATTCAACTTCGTGGAGATGGGGGGGGCGCCTCATCGTCTCTCCCAATCAGAAGCGAGATCCTCCACCCGCTCCCAGTCGAACTCATCGTGGTGAGGGCGAACCAGAGACTGCGACAGCCGGAACTTGCCACTCGCTTCCGGCCGCAGCTCGTCCAGAAGGCGGATGTCGAGAGTGACTTCTGATCCCAGAATCTTCGAATACTGCTGTTTCACTTCCTCCAGTAACCCTGGTGAGGGTGCATCCCAGGGTACTACGCGGAGCACGAGGTGGTCAGTACGCTCCTGAGTCAGTTGATACTGGCGAATCCAAGGGTGGGCGTCCAGCATCGGAGTGGTGAGTGCAAACGGATGGATCAACCTTCCGTCCGGTAGAGCAAAGTAGTCGAGGGTCCGGCCTCCAACCGAGTGGATGGTGGAGGAGGGAGCTCCACAAGGGCATCGCGCCAGGCCCTTGGTGGCTACATCGCCAATTCGGTAGCGAATCAGCGGCATGGCCCAGGAGTGCAGGCCTGTGACTACGACTTCGCCTTGGGCACCCGTCTCGACGGCTTCGCTTCCACGCAGGATCTCGAGAATCAGTCCGTCGTCGCAGACGTGTAGCTGCTCGCCCTGTGGACATTGCATGGCCACCAGGTCGAACTCGATCGTGCCGTACTTCTCGACGATCCGAGCTCCGAAGGCCGTCTCCATTCGTCGCCGCATCTCGGGCCTCAAAGTCTCGCCTCCTACGACGATCAAGCGTACTCCCAGATCGCGGAGCCCCTCTTCTCCCGCAGCCTCGGCGACTCTTGTGATCGCTCCCGGGAAGCCACCGACAACGTCGGGTCGATAGGCGCGAAGAGATTCGATTGCGCTAGTGGGGTCGGCCAGGCAGTCGATCGAGAGATACCGGAACAGACCGAGGGATTGCAGCATTTTCAGTGGCCACTGAGCGTCGTTGGGCGAGACTCCACGTTCCAGGGTGACTCTGGCCATGCGGTCTCGTGGCCTGACGCCGACCTCGTGCTCGGCGCGCTTGCGGAAAGCGGCGAGCGTGCGATCCTCCAGCCAGGTTCTTCGCACCGTGAGCTTCTGGCCGGACGAGCCGCTCGACCAGCGCTGCACCAACCGGGAAGGCTCGTAGCCTCGAGCGAGGATCTGATCCGGTGCGAGGGATTGAAGGGTCTGTCTCGTCGTGACCGGAATGCGCTCCAGGTCGGCCACCCCTCGGAAACCCTCGATGTCCAGACCGCTCTCGTCGAACAGATCCCTGTAGTAGGGCACCCGGGCATGGGCATGACGCACCAGCGCACGCAGTCGACGATCCCGAAAGGTCTCGATTTCGCCTCGGCTCGGGTGCTGAAGGAAGTGCCTCCAGAGGTCCAAGACTGACCGGGTCACTGTCACTCGGGGATTCTAGCCGTCAGGTGCCCTCACGACATCGAGGTCAGGATGTTGCCACGTGAATTGCGACGTTGGCCGCCATGATCGCCGCCATGGCGGCCCGGGTGGCTTCGATCGCGGCACGTGCGGCTTCGGCCGAGGGCCGATCTTCGGCGATCTTGTCGAGCCGCTCCTTGCGCTCGGCAATGCGTTTCTTGCCGAACACGGGATTCAGGATACCGCTGACGTGAGCCAGCGAGACGAGAATCGCAGTGCGAGTGTCGAGGCTCGACTCGTCGGAGAAGACCGCGTGCTCGACCCGATGCATGATCTCGAGCTCCGGTGCCGGATCGAGCTCCGGGTAGATGCGCTGCGAGAAGATCAGCATTACCTTATGGGTGTCGACCTGCAGAACCCCTCTTAGGGCCAGCTGCTCGGCAATCTGGTGTTTGAGGTCCTTCATGCCTGCCACACGTCCCAGCCAGGTGGTCATATCCGCACTCTTCTTGGCGTTGGCGATCTTCTCCAGAACCTGATCGACGACCGGGTCTCCAATCGGGTTTCTATTGGCGACCACCAAAATCTTCTTGCCCTTTCGTTCATCCAGGCGGAGCCGCTCCTCGAGCAAGAGCTCCGCAAGCGCTGCGCCGGCCACTGCGTAGGGCCAGCTCGTAGCGGAGTAGGTCGTCCCATCCTCGTCCTTGAGCGCGAGAAGGAGAATCTCTTCGGGCAGTCGGAGGTTCTTCATCATGGGTCTACCTTGCCGGGTGCAATAGCAGTCGAGTCGGACGAGTCTCCGCGATGTCGATGTTCAGGTTCCCGCTGAAAGTGTAGCGGAAGCCCGAGGTGTTCCTCCTCGGTGCCCTGAGCTCTCTGGACATGACCCGATGAGTCCTGATTCGCGGCGTAAAGTGCGATGCTACACTGCCGCGGCCGGAATCCTGTAATAGCCTGTCGAAGAATCATCGAGGCTCGGATTGTGAGATTGGGACTCATCCTAACCGCGGGGTTTCTGCTCATCGCCGCGCTGGTCGCTCTGGTGGGACTTCTCTATTACCAGACGAGCGACGCCGTGCATTCAGAGATCGTGGATCTCAGGCAGCACCTGATTCCGGAGCTTGTCGGCGCTTCGGAGATGAGGGTTGCACTGCAGTCGAGTCAGCTTGCGGCCCAGCAGATCATCACGGCTCGCCTCCAGGTGCTGGTTCAGCCAGACCACGACACAGGGCCGTTGTTGGGCTTGGACGATTCAATCGAGGAGACAGAAGCCAGCTTGAAAACCTTCGAGCGTCGCCTGGCGCAGAGCAGGGCTGCTCTGGAATCCTCCGAGGATCGAGAATCAGACCGGGGAGCATCTGATGTCGACACGGACTCGGCGATCGCGCGACTGGCTGAAGTGGATCGACAGTATGCGGTGTACGAGGCGCAGGTCGATCGCTTCATCCATCTCTCGCTGTATCACCCGACAGAGCAGGTGAGCGAGTACTTCGTGGACGAGCTGCAGGTGCACTTCGAGGATCGCTTGCTCCCCGCCGTGAACGGTTACGGCGAGAAGGCGACAGAAGAGTTGGAGGGTAGGCTCGCCTCGATGGAGGGGGCGCAGGAGATTGCCAATCGACGAAATTTCCTCTTTGCTGTTGCTGCATTCGTACTCGCTGTAGTACTCGGCCTGGCGATCGCACGCTCCATCTCCCGACCGATCGACGTCTTGCAAGAGGCGGCGGATAGGGTGGGCAGCGGTGAGTTGGGCACCCGGGTCGAGCTCCGGACACGAAACGAGATGGGTGCTCTGGCCGCGGCCTTCAACCGGATGGTGGGCGACCTCGAGGCTTCCACCGTTTCACGCTCGTATCTCGACGACATCATCCAGTCGATGAGCGAGATGCTGATCGTGATCGATCGGGAGGGCCTCATTCGGACGGCGAATCGGGTGACCTTCGAAGAGCTCGGCTATAACCTCGAGGAGCTGACCGGAAAGCCCCTCGATCTGCTGCTGGCGGATTCGACCTTCGAGACCCTCGAGTCGGGAGAGACCCGCTTCAGGACCGAGTCAGGTGAGCAGTTGCCGGTCTATTGCTCTCGCACGGAGCTGGTGGGCCAGGCGGGATCGCCCACTGGAACCCTGGTGGTAGCGCAGAATCTCAGTCTCCGCAAGGAGACCGAGGCCCAGCTGAGAGCGTCGCTCGAAGAGAAGGAGGTTTTGCTGCGGGAGGTGCATCACCGAGTCAAGAACAATCTGCAGATCGTCTCGAGCCTCCTCAACCTCCAGGACCGCGAGGCAACAGGGTCGATCGACCCCGACCGACTGCTGCAGGAGAGCCGCAATCGGGTCCGCTCGATGGCATTGATCCACGAGCAGCTCTACAAATCGAAGGACCTGGCGAACATCGACTTCTCGGAGTACGTCAGCGAGCTCGCCGAGTACCTGCGACGCTCTTATGATCTGGAGAGTCGCGGCATCGAGCTCGAGCTCGACACTTCAGCGCTCGGGCTGAGGGTGGATCAGGCGATTCCCTGCGGCATGATTCTCAACGAGTTGGTGGCGAACAGTGTCGAGCATGCCTACGGCAACCGACAGGGCGAGATCCGCATCTCGTTTCGACAGCGCGAGGGTCGAAATCGGCTCCTCGTGGCGGACGACGGTGAGGGACTGCCCGGGACCGTGGATCCGAGTCACGCCTCGACGTTGGGGCTTCGCCTCGTGGCCGCGCTCGCTGAGCAGCTCGAGGCGGATGTCGAGTTCGAGAGCGGCTCTGGTCTATCCGTGAGCGTCGAGTTCGAGGCAGTCGGAGAGGCTCGTGCGGGGGCTGCGCTCACATGACTCCGAAAGTCCGCATCGGACTGGTCGAGGACGAGGTGGTGGTCGCGATGGATATCCAGGCCCAGCTCGAGAGGCTCGGATACAAGGTGGTGAGCAGCTCCCGGACGGCGAGTCAGGGAATCGCCCAGGCCCGTGCAGAGCGACCGGATCTCGTGCTGATGGACATCCAGCTGGCCGGGGAGCGAGACGGAATCTCGGCCGCCAAGGAGATCCGGCAGAGCTTCGCCATCCCGGTGGTCTTCCTCACCGCCTTCGCGGACGAGTCGAGCCTGGAGCGCGCCAAGTCCGTCAGTCCCTATGGATACATTGTCAAACCCTTCGACGAGCATGATCTCGAGACGAGCATCGAGGTGGCGCTCTCCAGGGCACGTGCCGAGGCATCCCTCGAGCGCAGTCACGCTGACCTGATGGCCGTCTTGGATGCACAGCGGCAGGGCACGGTAGCCGTGGACGGGACGGGACGGGTGACCTTTCTCAGCCGGGTAGCGGCTTCGATGATCGGCATGCCGAGGGAGGAGCAGGTCGGTAGGCGATGGCAGCAGGTGTTGCCGTTGGAGAGATCAACGGTCGATGCGGTCGAGGAGATGCTGCAGCGGCCTGCCACCGGTCGAGTCAAGGTCGCCGCTGAGCTCGAGATCGAGGACAACAGAGATGCCGTCGAGATCGAGATCGTCGACGACCCTCGCAGCGAGGGGCGCTTCATCCTCTTCCTCTACGACGTCTCGGAGGTACGACAGCTGCGGGCACTACTGGACAGGGATTCGGGCTTCGAGAGAATCATCGGCACCGGCAAAGCGATGCAGGCTGTCTTCCAGCTGATTCGGGATCTGTCGGCCGTGGACTCCCCGGTGCTGATCCTCGGTGAGACCGGGACGGGCAAGGAGCTGGTGGCCCGGGCGATCCATCGGCTCGGCCACCGACAGTCGAAGCCTTTCGTGCCCGTGAACTGTGGTGCCCTGACGCCCGAGCTCGCGGCGAGCCAGTTGTTCGGCCATCGTCGTGGCTCCTTCACTGGCGCGATCGACGATCACCGGGGCCTGTTCAGAGCCGCCAATCACGGCACGCTGTTTCTCGACGAGATCGGCGAGCTGCCGGCGGCCATCCAGCCGGCCCTGCTCCGTGCCCTGGACGACGGCCAGATCACGCCGGTGGGGGAGACTCGCGCCCGCGGGGTCGACTTCCGGCTGATCGCCGCGACGAGTCGATCCCTCGAGAGCGAGATCGAGCAGCAGGTCTTCCGCTCCGATCTCTACTATCGGCTGGCGGTGGCGAGAATCGTGCTGCCACCCTTGCGAGAGCGCCTCGAGGATCTGCCGGTCCTGGTGAGGTCGTTCCTCGCGGAATCGACAGCCAGGACCGGCAGGTCGGTGAGTCGCGTCTCAAGCGCGGCGATGGGCCTGCTGCTGGGGCACAAATGGCCCGGCAACGTGAGGGAGCTGAAGAACGCCGTGGAGTTCGCGACGATTCGCGCGCGTGGCTCGGAGATCGAGCCCGAGGACCTTCCTGCCGAGCTGCTGGGTGCGGCGCCGACCCCTCCAGCCAGGGACGAATCGCAGCGGATCCTGGCGGCTCTCGAGCAGGCGGGTGGAAACCGTCGCCAAGCTGCCGAGATTCTCGGAATGAGTCGGGCCACCTTCTATCGCCGGTTGAAGAGCCTGAAACTGGAGCTCTGAGCTATGGCTCTGTCTCAATATGTTTCAAGTTGAGACATGGGTGAGACGTCCTGAGACACATCTCGGCCCTGCACCGCTACAGAATCGGGTGCCATCCCACTCCATAAGCTTCTGAAAAGAATCACCTTACGCTTCAAGGCCGACCCTGGCTCTCTTCTTGCTGTACTGCAGGGGCAATGACCCGTGTGGCGTTCTATTCCCACGACACCTTCGGCCTGGGGCACCTGCGGCGCTGCTTGAAGCTGGCGTCGGCGCTGACGGGCTCTCTAGAGAGGGTCGAGGGCCTGCTGATGACCGGATCCCCCTGGGCAGACCTCTTCAGCCCGCCAAAGGGTTTCGAAATCGCACCACTGCCGTCGATCGTCAAGAGTGGCCGAAGCTACGAGCCGCGGGAGCGTGGACTGGGTCTCGAGCAGTCGCTCTGTACTCGTAGCCGCCGCATCGAATCCCTGCTCGACGAGTTTCGGCCCGACCTTGTCATCGTCGACAATGTCCCCTGCGGGTTGCGGGGAGAAATGCTGCCCGCGCTCAGGCGAGTCAAAGACCGGCCGGGGTCACGCTGTGTCCTGGCTCTGCGGGATGTCCTCGATCGCCTCGATCGAGTGCGATCTGAGTGGTCGGCGGTAGGTGCCGAAGAGGCTCTGGAGCACCTCTACGACGAGGTCTGGGTCTTCGGATCGGACCAGTCGTCGGCTGAGCTGACAAAGCTACCCGGAATGGGGAATGGAATCCCTTGTATCGCTTGCGGTCGCCTCGGCCTGGGTCACGAGTTTCTGCCCCGATCGGCGAACGACGACTCGAAGATCCGGGTAGGTGGTGGCCAGCCCAGGGTCCTTGTAACGGGTGGTGGCGGTGGTGATGCCATGCACCTGGTTCAGACCTACGTGGAGATGTTGCGTCTGCTGCGGCCACCGATCGATTCACAGGTCGTTCTCGGACCCGATTTCTGTCACCGGACTTGGTCGACACTGAACAGGAACAACGGCTTTGCCGCCAGTATCAGCGACTTCCTACCGGACCTGCCGCAGGCGATGGTGAGGGCGGACGTTGTAGTAGCGATGGCCGGCTACAACAGCATCTGTGAGCTGGAGGCCACCGGTAGCCGGTCCGTTCTCGTGCCGCGGGTCTGGCCGCGAGAGGAGCAGCTGATCCGCGCCGAGGCACAGGAGCGAGCCGGGCGGGCCACGGTGGTGCTACCGCAGGAGTTGGATCCTGACACCCTGTGGGCGGCGATCAGCCGCGAGCTGGACCGCCCCAGACCGGAGCCGATCCTGCATCGAGGAGCACAAGAGGCTGCCCGCAGGTCGGCAGCGCTACTGGGGGTGCAGTCCCCGGAGAGAAAGGGTAGTCGATGAGTGATTTCAAGGTGGGTTATGTGGTGAAGCGTTTTCCACGGGCCTCCGAGACCTTCATCGCCCAGGAGATTCTGGCGCTCGAAAGACTGGGTGCCGATGTGACCGTGTTGTCCCTCCGGCCGAACGATAGTCAGGTCGGTCACGCCTGGTTGGAGGAGCTGCGGGCACCGGTTCACGTCTACGAGGAGCGCGGATTCTCGCCGGCCTGGCGGGACCTGCAGAAGCAGGCTCGACGAGGATCGATGTCCAGAGAGCGGGTCCATGAGGCGCTGATCGAGGCTTTCGATCATCCCGAGAGGAGTGGGCGGCGTTATCTCGTCGAGGCCCTGTGGGTCGCGGAGCATGTCCAGGCACTCGGCCTCGATCACCTGCACGCCCATTTCGCCAATCATCCGACGTTTGTCGCGATGCTGAGCGGATTGCTGGCGGAGGTTCCCTACTCTTTCACGGCGCATGCCAAAGACATCTACACGGCCGGCCCGACCCAAGAGCTGTGGAGGCGACAGGTCGAGCGGGCCGCTTTCGCGGTCACAGTCTCGGATGCCAACCGCTTCCACCTGCGCAGCGTCCTGGGGCGCAGGCTGATGTCCAAGCTGCACCGCCTCTACAACGGCGTCGATCTCGGCTGGGTCAAACCGGGTCTCCGCGAGCGATCCGACACAGCAGTCGAGGTGCTCTTCGTGAGTCGACTGGTGGAGAAGAAGGGAGCTGACATTCTTCTCGAGGCGCTCGCAAGACTCATCGCGGTCGATGCCCCGGTCCAGCTCACCGTGGTTGGGGACGGCGACCAGACCGCGGCTCTGCGCGATCAGGCGGTGGCATTGGGAGTCACCGACAGGGTGCGGTTCGCAGGCGCGCTGCCGCATCATGAGGTCGTCGAGCGGATGGGCTCGGCCGATCTGTTTGTCCTGCCGTGCCGGATTGCGGCCGACGGCGATCGGGATGCCC
>JARFQS010000376.1 GCA_029287645.1 Thermoanaerobaculia bacterium
ACGATGCCGACTATCTAGCCAAAAGCATCGGCAGCCAGTGGATCGACATGAACGTCTTCAGCATCAATCAGGACCTGGTCGTGGTCGATCGGGATCAGACGGCGCTCATCAAGCTCCTGGAGAAGCACGGTCTCGACGTCATCCCCTTGAAGCTGCGGCACGCCAAGATGCTGGGCGGTGGATTCCATTGTGTGACCCTGGACATTCGGCGATCCGGAACACTCGATCGCTACTTCGACTGAGAGCTCCTCTGTCTCCCTCTCCCAATGAAGGGATAGATCGGGGCTCTGGCAGAGAGTCCTCCAAGCTCTCGACCTAGCAACCGTGCGAGGCTAGTCCGTGGCAGGTCTCATTCTTGCAGCCCTCTTCGGGGTCCTCTTCGTGCTGACGTTCGCGGCGTGGAGGCGATACCTCTGGGTGGCCACGCACCCGCGAGGCGGCCTGGAGGATACCTGTCCCTACAGCTTGACGGATGTCTTTGGCGACAACCATCTCGTCAACGCTCCACATCAGGAAGGAGCGCAGTGGCTGACGGAGATCTTCAGCCGCTCCGCCAAGCGGTTCCCTGATCACACGGCCCTGCAGATTCCCCACACCGGGGAGTCCCTGACCTTCGCCGAGCTCGACTCGCGGGCCGAAGACTTGGCGGCCGCTCTGTCTCGCTTCCTGACCGGTCCGGACCAGGTGGTCGTCGTGGCCATGGCGCAGGACAACTGGCAGATCGTGGCCTCCCACCTCGGCATTCTCAAGGCCGGCGGGACGGTAATGTTCCTGGACACCACCCTGCCCGAAGCCCTGATCACACACATGCTCGAGGACGCCCAGCCGGCGGTCGTTCTCACACGAGGACAGCCCAGCTTCAGGGGCCTGCCAACGCTCGATGTTCTGGCACTGCCCGAGAAGGTGCCTCGAATCGGGCCGCCACCCTGGCTGGACGACCCCACGCAGCGACTCGCGACCATCTTCTACACGAGCGGTACCACCGGAATGCCCAAGGGTGTGGAGAGCCCGCACGCAGGCTATGTGAACCTCGCTCTGACCGACGCCGACTATCTCGATCTCGTTCCGGGCATGGACGCGACCACCCTCACGTCGTCTCTCGGATACGACGGGAGCATTTCCGAGATGTACAGCGCCTGGGTGTCGGGTTGTGCCGTGGTCCTGTTGACCAAGGAGCAGGTCCGCTCCGGCCCGGATCTCGTCCCCATCCTGCGTGATGCCGAGGTCACCGTGCTGTTCTGTCCTCCGGTGCTGCTGACCACTCTGACGCCGACCCCCGAGCTGGATCTTCCCTACCCGCTGTGCCGCTACATCGTTCCGGCGGGCGAGGCCTTTCCCACAGCTCTCGTAGAGCCGTGGACCCGTGGTCGACGCCAAATCATCAACACCTACGGCCCCACAGAGGCGAGCACCGACACGAGTCGCCAGAGCTTGCGGCCTGGAGAGCCGGTGACCATCGGCTCTCCATTCGCCAACGTGACGTACGTCCTCCTCGAGGTCGGTGAGCTGGAACCGCTCTCTCACGGTGAGGTCGGTGAGCTCTGCATCGGTGGGGTTCACGTGGCACGCGGCTACCGAAATCTGCCGGAGCAGACGGCCGAGAAGTTCATCACGCATCCCCGCTTCGGCCGCCTGTACCGCACCGGCGATAAATGCAGGATCGATCCCAGGACACACCAGGTGCACTTCCTCGGCCGCGTCGACGCGCAACTCAAAGTGCGCGGGCACCGTGTCGAGATCCAGCCTGTCGAAGACATCCTCCAAACGCAATTCAAGGAGATCGAGGCTGCTGTCCTCGACTACCAGAACGAGGAGCTGATCGCCTTCGTCGCTGCACCGTCGGTCGCCCGGGGAGAGACCTCGGTGGTCGCTCCGGCCCCGCAGGAGTGGGCGGAGGGAGTCACGGCCAGACTGGCCAGGCAGCTCCCGGAACCCTCGGTTCCGTCGAGGATCTTCCTGGTCGAAGAATTCGTCATGAAGCCGGTGTCGGGGAAGATCGATCGGCAGTGCCTGCCAGATCTCTCTCGTGTAATGCCCACCGGCGAGATGCGAGACGAAGAAGGCTTCGCTGGCTCACCGAGCGAGGAGCCGAGCCATGGAATACCGACTGGTAGAGAACCCGGCTCCGGTGCAGAGGTGGAGCCGCACTCTGAGGAGGTGCTGGCGATCTGCAGAGAAGTGTT
Organism: Thermoanaerobaculia bacterium; assembly: GCA_029287645.1. Lineage (GTDB taxonomy): Bacteria > Acidobacteriota > Thermoanaerobaculia > Multivoradales > JAHEKO01 > JAUVRX01. The sequence continues at coordinate 2,184 of JARFQS010000376.1, forward strand.
CGAGACTCCGATCGGATGGGACGATGCCTTCGCCGACCATGGAGGACACTCGATCATCATCGCCCGACTGGCCCAGCGTCTGCGAGCGGCAGGATGGGTGGTACCTGTCCGGTCGCTGTTGACCGATTGCAACACTGCCAGGAAGGTGGCCAATCGCCCACGGGAGCTCGCACAAGACCCAGAGGCCACGATGGCTTCGCCATCGGACCGCGATCACTCCATGCGCGACGAGGCTGCGGCAGAAGTCCTTTCCGTCAGGTACTTCACCACCCTGCAGGTCCTTTTCCAGCTGCTGCTGTACAGCCCTCTCTTGGTCGGATTCGTCGGGCTCGTCGCCTTCGCCGAGATCGGCGAGTTCTTCATGAGCGCACACCTCTGGGAGTTCGTTGCCGTCGGCTTCCTGGGATACCTATCCGCCCTGATCGCGCCTTTCGCGAGTCTGCTCTGGGTCATGGTGATCAAGCGCTTCATGGGAGGAGACACCCACAAGAACAACGTGACACCGGGCGCCTATCCCAAGTGGAGCAGAATGCACCTGCGAACCTGGTGCATCCGGCGGATGGAACGGTCGGTACTTCGGCCGCTCGGCATGCTGTTCCGCAGTGCACCGCTCATGGCCTACGCGTTGCGTCGGCTCGGCGCCACAGTGGGTGACAATCTTCAGTGCGCTCACGATGTCGAGTTTTCGGGGCCGTTGGACCTCTTCTCCACCGAAGACGACGTAGCGATACAGGCGGGGGCCTACATTCACACCTCGAGGTGGGTGGGCCAGGAACTGCACATTGGCCCCATTCATCTGGAGAGCGGCTCGAAGATCGGACTGCGAGCAGGCGTCGCCAACGACGTGACGGTGGGCCGCGGCAGCTGGATCACACCGCTGACTCCCATCCTCAACGACGTGGGCGCAGAGGGGATCTGGGAGGGAGCCCCGGCTCGATTCACTGGCAGTTGTACGGACCTGAAGCGCACAGCGAGCCACTGCAAGTACAGGTATCCGCTCTGGCTGTTGGAGACGCTCAACATCCTGATGCAGGTCTTCCTGGATTTCTCCCTCCTTGTCGCTCCCACGGCAGCAGTGACCTGGTTCGCTGCCACGTTCATTCCCGTCAGAGAAACAGAGCGCGCCAGTGAGTACTTCCAGATCACGCCGCTGTACGAAATCGTTTGGCAACTGGGCCTCTACGCTTTCATCACGACCTGGGTGACGATTGTCCTCATCTCCGTGGTGGGCTGCCTGTTTCTTCGCGCCACGGCCTTCAAGCCGGGCTTGTATCCCTCGCGAGGGCTCAGGGGTGCGCTCCTCCTGTACAGAGTCAAGAAGCTGAACCAGATCCAGCGTCTGTGGACGTGGACCATCACCGGGCAGTACCTGCGCGCCCTCGCTGGCATGCGCTTCACGCGCGTAGGCGCGACGGAGTGTGACGTGATGCTCAACCTGGTTCCGGAGGTCACCTGTGCCGACTCCCAGGTCTTCTGGTCTCATGGCTGCTTCACGAACATGCTCGACCACGGCGCCGAGCACCTGAAGCTCCACCGACTCGACATGCCGGCGAATTTCTTCGCCAGCAACAACTGCGTCGCAGAGTCCGGACAGCTCCCGACCAACTTCCTCCTGGGTGTCTCCACGCCAGCGAATGACCTCCAGTTCCGGCGCCAGATGCGCTCCAGGCTCGGCGAGCCGATCACGGTAGCAGGAAACCCGCCCGTGAAATTCGGTAGCGCGGATTTCGAGGCGGAGAACGAGGCTCAGGATCTACCGAGCCTGTCGCTCTTCTTGTCGCGTGTCTTCCTGAACGACGTTTTCAGTATCGGCCTGCTACCTATTGCCGAGGTCCTGATCTATGCCGTTCTCTACACGGTTCTGCTGAGATGGGGTGGCTACCCGGTTCTCAGTGCGGTCTCGGCTCTGGTGCTCACAGAAGTGACCCTGGTCACGTCTTGTGCCGTGATCAAGAAGGTCCTCGTTGGCAGCGAATGGGGCTCTGCCCACTCGACGCCATTCTGGTCCTGGCGACACTTCACCTACTTCCTCGCTCAAGACTGCTTCTTCGCCTGGTGCAAGAGGCCCATGAGATTCCTGGGCGAGACCGTGCTCTCCAATTTCGCGTTGCGTCGGATGGGGTGTCGAATCGGGAGGCGAACCCTGGTTACCGAACCCCTGGGAGCCTTCGACTGGAACGCAGTGAGCTTCGGCGACGATTGCATAATCGGCGGCTTCCTACAGCTCCACACCCTCGAGAACATGCTGCTGCAGGTGAAGCGAAGCGACATCCAGAGCAACAGCTCTGTCAATTTCGGCGCCACGGTCATGGGGGGCGCGGTCATCGATCCCGGCACGACCCTTCTGCCCTTGAGCATGGTTCTGAAGGAGATGAACCTGCCCGCCGCCCTCTACGAGGGCAGTCCGGTGGAACCTACAAGCGGTGAACGTCAGTCCACCCATGGTCGGTCGACCTCGACCGGGCTGGTCCGAGAATTCGACGACGAGGCTGAGCACTGCGGATGAGAGAACAGAGCGAGCGAGTCCGCGACCTCTTCGAGGCGATCGCGCGAGACCTCACGCCCGCCACTGCTCGGCAGGCGGTTCGCGTGCTGTACTCGCCGGTCTCGAGCGATCCGGAGGTGACGCGGTTGTGCGCTTCGGTTCTGTCCGACGGAGAGTTGCAGAGGGCAGATCGCTTTGCGGCATCTGGCGACCGGACACTCTTCCTCCAGCGTCGCGCCTTTCGTCGCTTCTGCGCCGCTACAGAGCTCGGACCTTCGCGCCCTTTGTCGCAGATCGTCTTTGAAGAGACAGAGAACGGACGGCCCTATCTACCCAATTCGACGGGTCTGTGGTTCAGCTTCTCCTCCTGCCGCCTCGGTCTTCTCGGGGCGTGGTCGCCGACGCATGCGGTCGGCGTCGATCTCGAAGATCCCACGAGAGACTTGGAGGCTACAGACCTCGCTCATCGATTCTTCTCCCAAACCGAGGCCGATGCGATCGAGAGGTCGGGCACTTCGGAGCGCCTGCGGGTCTTCTATCGATACTGGAGTCTCAAGGAGGCGGCGCTCAAATCCATCGGGGAGGGACTGCCCTTTGGCCTCGACGCATTCGAGTTCGAGTTGGATCCAGAGCTGCGTATCGCAGCCGCACCCCTCCGCTTTGGTGGTCCGGAACGATTCGACGCCCACCTGCTCGGACGAGGCGAGAGCTGCGGCGCGCTCGTCATTCGAAGATTGGCCTGATGTCGACTCGAGAAGTGCGCTTGACCCAACAGGCTCTACGACCCAGGGAGGTATCGCAATGAAACTCGAGAAGATGGTCACCATGGCTGTCGTCGCTGCGAGTGCGGTCTGGTTGTCCGTAACCCCCGCAGCTTCGCAGGATTCCCGGAACCAGCCTCAGCCCCTTCCCGAGACAGTCACGGCTCAATTGGACGGTTGGACCGAGTCCATGGAGCAGCTTCGGGACCAGATCGATACGCTCACGGAGCGTCTTCAGGCCAGCGAAGGAGTCGTCCTACAGGTAGTCGAAAGTCGCATCGACCGCGCCTGGTTGGAGCTCTTCGAGCTGGAGCTCGACTTCGCGGAGGAGATAGCGAACCGCTCGGAAGCAGACTTCGATGTGGCTGCCCACCGGCCTGCCGTGCTCAGCGCACTTGCCACTCTCCCAGCCGAGATCCTGGTCGTAGAAGGCAGGGCGAAGGACCGGGTGGTCTTTCCCGACCGCGATCAGAGCGCGGCCGAGCAGGCTGCCGCCGACGCCAGGCTCGCAGTCGTCTTCCCCGAGATCGAACGCCTCTACCAGGCCCAGGTTCGTCATCTGGATCTGTCGCACCGTTTCGGCATCGAAGCCAATGATCAACGGAGGGGCCTCGCAGAGCGACTCACCGAGCGGGCGGCCAATCTCTCGATCCTGCTCGAGCTCGCCCAGGAGAACGTCGCGTCGCTCTCATTGCAAGCGGAGGCGATCCCGGACGACACCGAGGTCACCGCCAAGCTCAAAGTCGGAGAGGGACGCGTCCGGATCATCGCCGGCACCCTGCAATCGACGGTCGCAATGATGGCGGAGCTCGATCTCGAGGCGAAGGAGTACGAACAGCAGCTGATTGCAGCCACGGGCAAGCTGACGACGGTCGACACGGAGGTTCTGGGCGGACTCTTCGCCCAGTGGGCTCAGAGTGCGCGCGACTCGATGGCCCTGAACGGACCACGTCTGATGCTGCAGGTG
>JARFQS010000405.1 GCA_029287645.1 Thermoanaerobaculia bacterium
ATGCGAGGTGGGAGAACGCCGACAGCTGTGATCTTCTCCGCGAGATCCTCTTCCTGGTCGGAGATGCAGGCTGGCGGGTCGTGAACTGCGACCTGACTCTCATCGCCGAGGCGCCCCAGCTCGCTCCACATTCGGCATCGATTCGCCGTCGTTTGGCGAATCTTCTGGAAATCGAGATCGACGCGGTGGGACTCAAGGCCACGACCAACGAGAAGCTGGGTTGGATCGGCCGCGGTGAGGGGATGGCGGCGTTCGCGGTCGCGTTGATCACCAGGAAATTAGAGCATTGAGCACAACACAGAACCTGATCTTCGGGTTCCATCCGGTTCGCGAAGCCCTGCGACACGACCCCCATCGGGTCGAGAGGGTCCTGGTCTGCAAAGGTCCCTCCAACCGCCGCCGTCGCGAGCTCGAGAAGCTGTGCCAGCGGCACTCGGTGAAGTTGGTACAGATCACGGAAGGCGAGCTTTCCCGAAAGGTGCCAGGCGTTCACAATGGCTTCGCGGCCGAGCTCTCGGACCTGGCTCTCGACGATGTCGAATCGACGTCGGACGTCGACCTTGTCGTGCTGCTCGAAGACGTGCAGGATCCACGCAACCTGGGAGCTATTTTGCGCGTCTGCGAGGGGGCAGGTGTGGGGCGGGTCCTGGTTCGGGACAAGGGCTCGGCACCCTTGTCGGCCACGGTGGTCAAGGCGTCGGCCGGGGCCAGCGAGTGGCTGGATGTAGAGCGCATCACGAACTCGGGTGCCGAGATCGAGCGCCTCAAGAGCCAGGGTTTTTGGGTCTATGGCGCCCACGCTGAGGGGCGACCGGCCTGGGATGTCGACCTGTCCGGGAAGGTCGTCCTCTGCTTCGGAGGTGAGGCCAAGGGTCTCCGGTCTCGAACCCGGGAGCTCTGCGACGAGCTCGTAGCCCTGCCCATGCGAGGCCGCATCGAATCGCTCAATGTCTCCGCCGCGGCCGCCGCCACCCTCTTCGAGGCTGTCCGACAGCGCAGTTTCGCGAAGAGGGACGAGACCCGGGACTCGCGGAAGAAGGACGGGGCGCCACGAAGTTGATTTCTTGCTCGTAGCTCGGGCTGCGGCTAGACTTCTGGATTCCGACGGTCAGCAGGAGTCGGGCAATTCGCCGGCATAGCTCAGGGGTAGAGCAGCTGTCTTGTAAACAGCAGGTCCTCGGTTCGAATCCGGGTGCCGGCTCCAGTCTTCACTCCTCTGCAGGATTGCAGGAACCCGTCTTCCGATGGTTCGGATGTGTGGATGGTGCTGAATGAGTGATCTCCCGAGTGACAAGGCCCTGTGGAACGAGCTTCTCGAGCTCCGCCGACATGGCGGCCATCTAGCTCGCCTGAGCGAAGAGGAAGTGCGTGAGTTCGTCGGCGATCTCGAGCGGGTAACGTGTGAACGGGGCGAGACGTTGATTCGGCTCGGCGAGACCGTCGACCGCGTCTTCATCCTCCTACGGGGAAATCTGATCGCCAGCACGACGAGTGGGGAGGGCTCAGAGACGATCGTGCGAGAGCTCGCGCCCGGCGATCTGCTCGGTGTTGGCGCTCTTCTCGCCGGTGGCACCCACTCTGCCGTCGTGCGGGCCTCCACAGAGTGCAGCCTGGCGTCGCTTTCGCGCCAGGGCTTCGACAAGCTGCTCGAGCGAGATACCGAGACCTGGCTGAAGATCTCCGAAATGGTCCTGCAGTGGATGCAGGAGTCGCAGCTCGCGACCTATCTCAACGAGCTGTTCGGTCCCTTCAAGGTGGACGAGCTCGATGTCCTGCGCGACCTGGAATCCGAGGTGGAGCTGTTGACCATCGCCGGAGGTGAGACTCTCTTTCGACAGGGAGATCCTGGCGACTCTGCCTACATCGTGATGAGTGGGCGGCTTCGCGTGGTGTCGGAGACTCCTGACGCTCCAGAGCGAACCCTCAACGAGTTGGGGAGGGGTGAGGTGCTGGGCGAGATGGCACTTCTCACCGGCGATCGCCGCTCGGCAACGGTTTTTGCCGTCCGTGACACGGATCTGGCACGTCTCTCTCGGGAGGGCTTCCACCGTTTGATCGAGAGGCGTCCCGAGAGCTTGCGAAATCTCTCGCACATCATCGCTGACCGACTCCAACGTCATAGCCACGTGCACCTACCCGAGCATCAAAGAGGCTCGTGTACCGGACTCGTAGCGCTGGACAACGCTGTCGACCTGGAATCGCTGCTTCCCAAGCTCGTGGAGCAATTGCAGCAGCATGGCTCGGTGACGATTCTCACCAGCGCCGAGGTCGACAGATCGCTCGGGGTCAGCGGTATCGCCCAGTCGTCCGATAGCGACCCCACCTACCTGCGCCTATCGCGGTGGCTACACGAGCGCGAGGAGAACTATCGCTTCGTCCTGTATGTGGCGGACCCGACCTGGTCGGCATGGACCGAGCGATGCGCGCGTCAATCCGATCGTTGCCTCTACTTCGCAGACGCTTCTGGGGATCCTCGACCCGGCGAGATCGAGAAACGGCTCGAGGAGCGATGGCAGGGGATGCGTGCTCCGAAGCGTGCCTTGGTCCTGCTGCACCCATCGGATCTCGACAGGCCCAAGGGCACTGCCAGGTGGTTGGACGCTCGGCAGGTCGAGTCGTCCTTCCATCTGAGACGGGATCACGTCGGGGATCTGGCTCGCCTGGCTCGCATCATCGGTGACCGGGCTGTGGGGCTCGTCCTCGGAGGCGGAGGGGCCCGCGGGTTCGCTCATCTCGGTGTGATTCGTGCGATGGAGGAGTTGGGCATTCCCATCGACATGATCGGTGGAAGCAGCATCGGAGCTCCGGTCGCCGGTCCCACCGCTCAGGGACAGACGGCAGCGGAGGCGCTGCAGACCATCCATCACCACTTTCGCTCGCTGCTCGATTACACCCTGCCGTTGGCCTCGCTCCTGTCTGGACGACGGATCACCGCCTCGATCCAGAAGGGTGGGGGCTCGTGGGACATCGAAGACCTCTGGATTCCCTACTTCTGTGTTTCGACGAATCTCACGACAGGACGCTCGGTGGTGCATCGGCGGGGGTCGGCAGTGCGCGCCGTACGGGCCAGCGTGGCCATCCCGGGAG
>JARFQS010000430.1 GCA_029287645.1 Thermoanaerobaculia bacterium
TAGAAGAGTCCCGTATCGCCGTCGCCTTCCGTTCCAAAGGAGAACGACCAACCCGTGAAGCACCGCGTCGCCTCGAAGACGTCTGCATCCACATACCCGCCCGGCCTGCTGGCGCCGGCGAGAGGAACCTCGTTCTGCGGCATCACACCGAGATAGTTCTCGGAGCCGAGGGTGTGGAGCTCGAACAGCTCGCGGCTGAAGTTCTCGTTCGGGCCCCCGTTGGAGCTCGTGTAGTTGTCCAGGTAATGCAGCATCGACGGGCTCTTGGCGACCAGCTCGAGCATCGTCCTGAAGTTGCCCAGGGCGTGCGTCCGTAGCTGGAGATTCAGGTGCGGCATGGTCGAGCGTACCCAGGACGATCGGTCGATGTAGACGTTGAAATGATCGTGCCAGAAGCCTGTCAGGACCTCCAGCAGCTGGCGCTTGGAGTACATCGCACGCATGAAGGTCGCACGGATCAGCTCGTCGCGGGGAATCCCCGTCGAATTGCGGCCTCCAGGCGCCCCGTCGTCGTTGATGTACCAGGCCCAGAGGATCTGCAGGTAGGTGTCGGGATCCGAGCTCAGATCGACAGAATCGTAGTTGGCGGCTGCGATCCGGGCTTCGACATCACTATCGTCGATCGAATCGGGGTCCAACTGCTGCGCCACGTAGGCTGCGAGCCTGTCGTCCGGCGTCGCACCCAGCGCGTTGAATGCGGCACGGTCTCCTGGCCTGGGTCCGAATCCCATTCGATTCAGCGCGATGATGGAGATCGGAGGCAGGGCCGGCGCCTCCGGTCTCGGTCGAGCCGGCTCCCGCTCGCGTCGCATCGCGCGGCCGACGATGGCCGCCGCTTCGACTCTCTCTGGGCTGGCCGCTGCTCCCGTTCCCGCGGCCGCTGCTCCCAGGCCCAGTGTCTTGATCAGGTTACGCCTATCCAACTCATGCTGCCGCGATTCCGCCCGTTCGGCCATGACGACTCCTCTCCTGGTTTCTCGAAAGGGACGCCGATTATCGACGGAAGAGACGTATTCATGGAGTGAAATACGTCACAGACAAACCTCGACCAACATCTCGTAGCGAAACCGAGAATCATCAATCAATGGCTGGGTTATCCAGGAGTCAGTCGAGCGCTCGATCGAGGACCTCGATGAGCTTTTCGATCTCGTCCGGTGTGTTGTAGTGCACAAGGCTCACCCGGACGACTCCGTCTTCGGGCTCCAGTTCGAGGGCCTCGCAAAGCCGATAGGCGTACATGTGCCCGTGCCGAATAGCGATCTGGGTCCGATCCACGATCTCGGCGATGGCCCTGGAGCTCTTCTCGGAGTGTACGAAGCTGATCGTTCCGACTCGATCCGGTCCATCATCCTCGGGTCCCACGATCCGCACGGTCGGCTTCGAGCGCAGGTAGTCCAGCAGCCTGGCCTGAAGCGGTCGTTCGCAAGCGGTCATGACATCGAAGGCCTGCTCCACGACCGATCTGCCCGAGTCGCTGTCGACCCCACAACCGGCAGCGACCTCCAGGTAGTCGGCGAGGCCGAGAAGGCCTGCACATCCCTCATGGGAAGGCCCCCCGAGCTCGAACTGATACGGGACGTCCCGAATGAAGAAGTGATTCGGCCCGGTCAGCCCTTCAAGAGCGTCGTTGCGACCCCAAAGCGCAGCCATGTGCGGACCGAAGACCTTGTAGGTCGAATACACGTACCAGTCCACGCCCCAGTCCGACACGTGCATGGCTCGATGCGGAGCGAAGGCGACACCGTCGACGACGACCCGGGCCCCGGCCTCGTGAGCGAGGTTCGTGATCGCCCTCACATCGACGATTTCTCCGAGGAGGTTCGATACATGTGGGAACGCCACGAGTGCGGTCTTGTTCGAAAGCAGGTCTTGGAACTGATCCAGCGAACAAGTGAAGGTCCTGGGATTCATCTCCCACCAGCGAGTCCTGATACCGAAGCGCTCGAGGCGGGCCCAGGGACCGATGTTGGCCTCGTGCCCGGTTTGCGCCACGATCACTTCCGCACCTGGCTTCAGAACCCTCGAATAGCACTCGGCCAGCATCTGGAGGAGCACCGAGGCCGAAGATCCCAGAATGACTTCCCCACCTTCTCCGCCCATGAGAAGCCGGACGAAATCGTGGGCCCGATTCACCAGATCGGTGCTGCGTCGCGAGAGCTCATAGCCGGCGCCCAGTTGGACATAGCTCTCCAGCAGATAGTCCCGGATTCGATCCGCCACCTGCACTGGGACCTGGGAACCTCCGGCGTTCTCCAGGAAGATCGTCTCCCCGGCCAGCGCGGGGAAGTGACTTCGAAGCTCGTTCCGAAAATCGGCTGTGATCTCGACATCCATACCCGGTCTCCTTTGAGTTCCAAGGACGGAGAGTGCGCAGGCTCGAAGCTACCAGATCGCTCGGGTCAAGACCCATTTCACGGGACTCGTCCTCCTCGTGCCGGCGAGCTTCACGGGCACGGACTGGTATCGCTTCGAGGCCCACTCGAACGAGGACGTGGAAATGACCAACGTCGAATCTGCCAACTCTGATCCAGATGTCCCGTGAGGCTATTCGACGCTTCTGGAATAGACCACTGCCGAAACCCCGATCAGCAGGATACCCAGTACCTCCAGAATCTCATGGAGCTTGAATCCGCCGATGTACGTACGAAGGTCGATGACGTCGAAAGAGATGGCGCGGATCAGGAGGAAGGCTGCCAAAGACCCTACGCCAAGCAGGGCACCCGAGAGGGTTCGAAGATCCCCCCAGCCCAATCCGATCAACAAGAGACACGCAGCAACCACGACGACAGCAACGCCCCCGAAGAAGACCACCTGGGCGAGCTCTCGATTCTGATACCACCCTTCTGCTTCGGCGAGCTTTCTGCCGAAAGCATTCAGCCACACGTGCAGGTCGAGTTGCTTGTTGACTCCCAGCAGCACCAGGATGCCGGCGATGGCAATCCAGACGCGGCACGACTTCCGCGCCTCCTGATCCTGCCAACAGACGGTTGCGGCCCGATAGCAGAGGGCGGCAACAGAGAAATAGGCTATGAAGACGACCCAACCAAGAATCGTCAGGTCACCCACTCCTCGAGGTGTCGCTATCACTCGATGCTAGCCCCTGTGCCGCGGATACGAATCACTCGATAGGGCCCAGAACCGATATCAGCCGCTTCTGGATCGAAGCTCTCACCGCGCTCCTCCGCCGCGTGTGCCAGCCATCGCAGGTACTCATCGCGGCTCATCTCGATGGCTTCGACTTCGCCTTGAGCCGAGGCGATGCGACCCTTGGCATCGGAAGGGAAGACGATGACATCGTCCTCCACCTTGATCTGGATGCTCTTCGTCTCGTCGCCGATCTCGATCCAGCACCCCTTGCTCGGACAGACGTCCAGAACCTGGCCCTCGACCCTCACGGTCTGGCCGAGGAAGGCATCGGGATCTGCCAGGATGGCATGAATCGGGGTCGACTGCTGAAGATCGATTCCTGCACCGTACTCCTCACTCCATACTGGCTCTGCAACAGAGCCCAGCACTGCGACGGCGGATACGGCCATCGCCAGCTTGCGCAACCCACATGCACCTCTTGCTCCGATTCTCCACATGGCTTCGACTCCTCAGCGGAATTCCCTCTTCGATGACGCGGTTCGAACAGAGGATAGCAAGCGAACCCAGAGCCCTCGAGCGAGAGTCAGGTGGTTGCGACCGAGGATCGAGTCCCCCTAGGCAACGATGCTGCGGTGACCGTCTTCCTCGTGGGCCAGGTGGCGGGCGGCACCAAGGTCATCTTCGAAGACGGCTTCGAGTGCGGCAAAACTGCCACCTGGTCCGACACGGTGGAGTCACACGACCAGTAGACGTTCTCGGGACTTAGCCCCCAGTCGAGTCGTAGAGCGGGCCTTCGTCGATCGGGGTGTCCTTCTTGTCGTGAGGGACACCGACCTTGACCAGGCCTTCGCAGGTCACGCCTCGATCGTCGGTTGCCGTGAAGCCAATGTGATAGACGCGGCCGTTGGCGGTTCCGGATCGCTCAGCCCTCAGCTCCGCGGTACTCGTGCCGAGACCGGCCCCATCGGGAGCGGTATCTCCATCACCGAGTCCGTTCGTCGGCTCATCCTGGAAGATGCTGTCGACCGTGATGGTCGTTGCTACTCCGCACGCGTCCTCGACACCCAGAATGCTCACCGAGACGAACTTGTGATTCGGCGGCCACAGGATGTCCTCGCTCGGATAGGCGTCCTCGCAGGTCGGGGGTACGACAACTCCCGTATAGCTACTCGCGTCACTGGCCTCGACCTCGTTGTCGACCTCGGCGTTGGCCGTTACCGTGCCGAGATTCTCGTAGAGCCCTTCGGTCACGGTACCGGTCAACTGGCACCTCATCGTGTCACTCGGGTCGAGCGATGTGGACGGGCATCTGGCGAACCCAGGCTGCTTGTCATCTGAAACGACGATGTCCGTGAGCTCGATGTTGCCGGTATTCGTCACATCGTAGGTCCAGGTCACCGGGCAGCCGACTGGAAGCTCCTGGCCATCTCCTCCTTCGGTCAGCTTGTCCAGACTCACATCCGGGTCGGAGCCGAAGTAGTGACTCAGATCGGTATCGGTAACCTCGCCCAGCCGAGATTGGGCACTCGCCCTGGCCTGGTTCGTGTACTGGCCGGATTCAGCGGTGCCGTCG
>JARFQS010000109.1 GCA_029287645.1 Thermoanaerobaculia bacterium
GGCTCCTGGCCCTGCTTCTCCCGCCCGTCTGTGTAGCCTGCGATCGAATCGAGGGTGTCCGGTCGCTCGAGCTGGGTCTTTGCGGAGGCTGCAGAAACAAGCTCAGATCGACTCCTGAGTCGGTATGCGCTGGGTGCTGCAGACACCTGGATGCCGACCCACTTCCTCGTGGATATCTCTGTGGTCCATGTCGTCTGGATCCACCCCCTTTCGAGCGCCTTCATTCCGGTTGGTCCTATGAGACACCGCTCGTCGAGGTGATTCATGCGCTGAAATTCAGGCGCCTGGCGTTTCTGGGCGCAGGGATCGGCCGTGCCCTGGCTCTACGCCATCGGGACCGCCTCGAAAACGTCGATCTGGTCGTTCCAGTGCCTCTGCACTGGCGCCGCCAGCTGAGCCGAGGCTTCAATCAAGCCGAGGAGATCGCGAGGCCGATCGCGAAACAGCTCGGCGTTCCCCTGGTTCGAGCTTTGCGCCGCAGAGCGGCCACCCGGCCCCAAACCGGCCTGGATCGAGCTGCGCGGGCTGCGAATCTGCGTCAGGCCTTTTCTCTCACCCGAGTGGGGAGGAGTCGGCTCCGAGGAGGGAGAGTGTTACTGATCGACGATGTTGTTACGACTCGTAACACTTTGAGCACTGCGACCCGGCGCCTCCTGGAATCTGGCACCGCTTCTTCCGTGATTTGTCTCACAGCGGGGAGGACAGCCGAACCTTGATGAACATGGCCCGGGTCTTGCAACCATTCCCCCCCAGGAGCGTGCAAGCGGCTTGAATCTCGGAAAGGAGTCTTTGACACTCGTCTCCAGATCCAAATATAATGCAGAGTCGTATAACTACCTGCTGCGGATGCTCTATTTAAAGAAGACCCTACTTGCCGTCCTGGCCCTGTCCATTCTGGGTGTCGGGGTGGTGTCTGCCGATGAGGGCATCGGCTCCGCAGGTGGGGCCCTGAACGGGCATGTTCAAAGCCTGACCGCACCTCTGCCCCAATCCATGGTCTACGCGTATCACCTCGGTGATACCAGCCTGCGGAAGGTCGTCAGCGACATCGAGGGTAACTTCCGCTTCGACAGCCTTCCTGCCGGCCTGTACAAGGTCATCGCCTTCAGAGAAGGCTTCGTCCCCAGCATCGCTCTCTTGACGCGGGCCAGCGCTCAAGCGCAACAGTTCCTGGACATGGAGCTCCAAGAGGACACGGCCGCTGCGCCTTCGAATGACGACAGCTTCTGGTCCGTTCGAGACCGCATTCCGTCCGACGTCCTACGAGACATCGAGACCGCGGCGGCCGAAACCAAGGCCGAAGTCAATAGTGCCCGTCTCGACCAACGCCTGACGCCGCGCAATATCGAGACCCAGATGAATGCGGTCGCCGGTATGCAGGAGGGCCTCGAGATCGGCAACGCTCAGCTGGCGGGAGGGAGTGTAGGAATCCAGGGAGAGGTGAGCGACCTCTACATCGGTCTCACCGGTAATTTCGTCGAGATGCAACCGGTCGCCAACTCCGAGACGGCGGCAACGGCCTCCAACGGACGAACGCAGTTGGTGTCGGTCCAAGTCGAGAATGCCGACCAATCGGCCGTGCGGGTGACGTCCCTGAGCAATCGGATGGTCTCCCCTGGCTCGAAGGGTTCCAACCTGTCCAATATCGGGCTGGAATCCCACAGTGTCAGCTGGACACAGAGCGTCGGCGAGACTGGCCGATCCGATTTCGCGGTCTACTACACCGAAGAGAACAACTTCTACCGACAGGCTCCCATCGAACCGATCGGCATCCCGGATGCCTCCCGGTCCTGGAGAATCGAAGGCAACTATCGGGCGGCGTTGACTCCACGCACCAGCTTCGAGACGGGCGTGCGCTATCTGGATCGGCAGGCGGAATTCTTCAGGCCCAACCCGACCGTTGGAGGGCTGGCAACGCCGCTGCCCGCCGAGAGGGTCGATGTATTCGGCAAGGGTGGAATGCAGGTCAGTCCGGCCATCCTGGTCGAGGCCGGCTTCTTGTCGTCACTACGCGATGGCAACCTGTCGGCGATCTCTCCCACGGCCGCCATGGTTCTCAGCCTGGGCCAGAACTGGAGGGCCCACGCATCCGGTAGCTACCAGGTCCACAACCTGCAGCTCGATGCGATTCACCAGGGCTTCACGCCGGTCCTCTTCGAAGAGCACAGCAGTGCATGCGGCTACTCGGAGGAGTACTGCTATCAGCTGCTCCTGGCGCGAAAAGGCGAGAACCTGGATCAGATGAGCCTGGGCTTCACGCATCGGCGATTCGACGAAACGCTGCACCTCTACTTCAACGAGGACTTCTTCAACCGACTCGAAAGCCTCTACCTGGTCAGTGGCGACGAGATACCGGAGTTTCAGTTCTCTGCCAGCCATCAGTTCACTCCGATGATCCTGGCGACGCTCAAATCGAATATCGCGGCCGGTGGTGGCGGTCTTCTGCTGACCAGCGATCGGTCTCGATACGAGAATGAAGTCCGGTACCTGGTCACTTCTCTCGACACCCAGTTCCGGCAGACTTCTACCGGCGTGCTGCTCGCGTTCCACCACATGGCACAGGAGCTGACGCCACTCCAGCAGTACCAGGGCCGTTGGCGCCGCCGTGTCGCTCAGCCGACCCTTTTCGAGCTCGAGCGCCTGCAGCTCCTCCTGAGCCAGGACCTGGTGGTCTTCAGCGAGGCAGTCGCCGACTGGGCCGTGCACCTGAACATGGAAGTCAGTCGCGGCATGCCTGAAGCCGTGCCGACGGTCGCCGAGACCGACGACGAGCTTCACAAGCGCATCACCGGTGGCGTGGCCGTCAAGTTCTGAGTCGCGTCGCTCTTCCCCACCCGATTTTCCAACGATTCGTCTCTTCCGGGGGGCCTCGAACCCTGGTCGAGGAGCTGCTTTCGACAGGCTACCGGGTCGAAGCGCGGCAGACCCACGCCAATCCGTTGAATCCAAATTGTTGAGTTCCGCCAAAAACTTGAAGTGAAATGCGTAAACCCCTGGAAATAGGGCGCCACGGCGGGTTCAAAGATCCGTTTTCGTGGCATGATTCCTGCTACTAACGCATTCGGATTAGCGCGGGTACTCGGATGACACGGACTACGCCAACTCGTGCACGACCTCTGATCGCGGCCCTGATCCTGGCCGCGTTGGTCATCGCATTCGCTGGCTTGAGTTTTTCGCGCAAGGCCTCTTCCTTTCAGCCACTCGGATTCAGCGCCGACGACAAGGGCGCCTACTGGCAAGTTACCGCTGTAGAGCATGAAGACAGCGGCCTGCTGGTCGGAGATCAGGTTCTCCTGATCAATGGGCAGGAGTTCGGACAGCTGGCGGATCCGACTGGCGCCCTGAGGCAGCGTGTCTCGAGCGAGCTGGTGGTCCTGCGGGGTGAGCAGATGGCGCGGGTCGCCTACGAGCTACCCTCCCTGGC
>JARFQS010000536.1 GCA_029287645.1 Thermoanaerobaculia bacterium
CCCCTACGAAGGGGGGGACAGGTACCGATTCAGATAGGAATCAGTCACCGCCGATTCTGTCGATGTCTCCGACGCTGACTGCCCAGATGACGCAGGCAGGGGTCATCCTCGGTACCGCGGCTTATATGGCTCCCGAGCAGGCTCGCGGCAAAGTCGTCGATAAACGCGCTGACAATTGGGCATTCGGCTGCATTCTCTTCGAGATGCTGACCGGCGAGCAGGCCTTTCCCGGCAGAGATGTCACCGAGATACTGGCTTCGATCATCCGGGCCGAGCCCGACATGGAGAGCCTGCCGAGTGCGGTGCCGAAGCGAATGCGCCGGCTGATCGAGCGCTGTCTGCGCAAGGAGCCCCGGGAACGTTTGCGTGACATCGGGGACGCCCGTATCGAGCTCGAGGAGATCCGGGATCACCCCGCCGGTTCCGAAGCGGCCAGCGAGGATCCAACAAAACGAGGGCTTGTAGCGGCGATCCCCTGGGCAATGCTGGCCTTGCTGGCTGTGGGCACTCTCGGACTGCAGTATCTGAACAGGAGGGCCGAAACCGAACCTCCCCCTCTGCGCCGCTTTGCGATCGAGCTTCCATGGCACTCCGTTCCCAATTGGAGCGACTTCGATGCTGCTCTGTCGCCCACCGGGGATCACATCGCCTACAACGGCCGCTTGGGCAATCAGGTGGATGCTTACATCCGGCCCCTCGATGGCCTCGAGGGCCGCCCAGTGGCGCCGGCCCGCGAGTCGGCATGGCTCTTCTTCTCTCCGGATGGGGAGTGGTTGGGGCTGCTGAACGGTGATCAGCTTTCAAAGGTACCGGTCAATGGCGGAGTACCGAGTCCACTCGCGACTCTGAAGGAGCTCCAGATTTACGGTCTCAGTTGGGGTCCGGATGACGACATTCTTCTCGGCACCATGGAGGGTCTCTACCGCATGCCGGCCAACGGTGGGCAACCCGAACAGTTGAGCCAGCTGAACGAGGCGGCCGGTGAGGTGTCTCATCTGATGCCCTCGCATCTACCGGGAGGCGAGCGGGCGCTCGTCACGGTATTCAAAGCAGAGGATCGCCCGTCGATCGCAGTCGTCGACCTCGGTAGTGGCTCCCTGACCTCGCTGCCGATCAATGGCGTTGCAGCGGTCTATGCCCCGAGTGGCCACCTGGTTTTTCGGCAACGGTCCACAGTCCTGGCTGTGGCGTTCAATCTCGACTCTCTCGCCATCGAAGGGGACCCAACGCCAGTTCTGGAGAAGGTCGAAAACGGCCCCTGGGTCGCCAACGACGGCACAATGCTGTACATCCCTGAGCGGGGTGATTCCAACGCCCGTCTGGTATGGACGGATCGGACTGGCCGTGCCACGCCTGTCGACGACGAGCCGCGCGACTACACTCACCTGGATCTGGCAAGCGATGGACAGAGGGCACTCCTGAATGTCGGCTCTGATGTCTATGCTCTCGACCTGGTTAGCGGCACGCGGCAGCTGCTGGGTGAGGGAGCGTTGTTTCCGATCTTCACCGCCGACAACCGCCACGCCACCTTCCGTCGCGAGACGGGGATTGTCCGGCAGCTCGCCGACGGCAGTGGTGAGATGGAGGACCTGACCGACAGCAGGTCCCTGGCACTGCAGATCGAAGGCGACATCAAGGCCACCGGAACCACTGTACCGACGTCCTGGAACTCACAGACGGGGGATCTGGCGTTCTTCGATGACGCGTCCGATATCTGGATTTTGCAGACCGATGGCACTGTACGGCCCTTCGTCCAGTCGGATGCCAACGAACGCACAGGTCGGTTTTCACCCGATGGAGAGTGGCTGGCCTATGTCAGCGACGAGACCGACGAGTACCAGGTCTACGTGATCGCTTATCCGGGGCCGGGTCGCAAGGTGGCGGTTTCGATCGATGGCGGTTTGTCACCCATCTGGTCACCCGACGGCAAGGAGCTCTTCTTTCGCAACGGCGGCAAGTTGATGGCGAGCAGCGTCACCTACGAGCCTGAGATCACCTTCACACCCCCGGTGGAGCTCTTCGAAGGTCCATACACCCTGGACCTGATGGGCCACCAGCGTTGGGACGTCGCCCCGGACGGTGACAACTTCCTGATGGTCGAAGATGGCGACGACTTCCGCCTCGTCGTGGTTCAGAATTGGCTCGAGGAGCTCGAGCGACTCGTCCCGGCAGGACCCTGAGCTGCGGCTTTCAGAACCTAGTCGGGACTCGATTCGGCACCCTGGGTGAGGGCCTGGAACTCCGGGTCGTCGTGAAGGAGCGCGAACTCATCTTCCTGGGCCATGAGCCGAGGATTGATCCCGAGATCGATGGCCTCTCGGACTGAGATCAGAGCCTGATCTCGGATGCCGCAGAGGGCGTAGATGTAGGCAAACTGGTGGCCTCCGTAGGCCGTCTTCGGTGGGTCTAACCTCAGCTCGTCGGCCTCCGAGACGGCTGTTTGACAGTCACCGGCCTTGGCTCTGTACATGGCGCGGCGGCGTAGCAGTTCACGATTTGTGGGGCTCAGGGCCAGCTCCTCGTCCATCAGAGCAACGGCCCCCTTGTACGCAGCCTCAGCCGCCTCGGTGTTCCCGATGCGCAACAGCACGTCTCCGTAGTTGCGTCGCATCTCGGCGTCCTTGGGGCTCAGCTCCACTGCCTTGCCGAAGTACTCGACCGCCTTGTCCATGTCGCCCTTGAAGAAGTAGGCCGTGGCCACGTTGTTGGCGTGGTGTGCGTACGCAGCGGGCCCGGGGATCTTCTCGTAGATCTCGAGGGCCTTGTCGAAATCAGCCTGGTAGAGGTAGATCGTCCCGAGGTTCTCCAAAGGACGGTAGATGCCATCGGGCGCCACTCGTACCGCCGTCTCGTAGGCCTGGCGTGACTCTTCGAGGCGACCAAGCTTGGTCAGCAGTGCACCGAGTCGGTTCCAGTTTCGCCAGTCGTTGTCGTCGAGGGCGGTGGCCTTTCTGTAGTTCACCTCCTGTCTCTT
>JARFQS010000134.1 GCA_029287645.1 Thermoanaerobaculia bacterium
GCTGCTACGACCGGTGTCAGCCAGCGCCTTGAGTTGCACCGCCTTGTCGACGGTATCGAAACCCAGTTGTCGGTTCTCCGGAGCCCCGCGGCGATCTACGTACAGCAGGCTGGAGACGACATCGAAATGCACTTCCTCCCACGGCACATTGAGCACTCCGGCCAGCCGATGGAACTCGTAGTCGATGACCGCCGGGCCCAGGATCCTCACACTCTCGTATCTCCGCAGGATGCGGCTGGCGTCAGCCACCAGTCCGAGATACTCGGCGTAGTTCCAGACACCCCATTTGCTGCGGTTGATCGCTTGACCGATCTGAAAGTCGGTACCGAAAGGCGTGAATCGTTCCGCCAGTTGGCTCACCGCGGCCTGCCAACGATCCCGATCCCGAACCAGCGCCCTGCTCTGTGGCAAGGCGAAGGCGAGGTCGATCCCCCGTCCGTGCAGCTCGCGCGCCAGGCGCTCCTCCGCGTCGTGATTCTCTGCCCAAGGATGCAGCCGCAGAAGAACCCGCTGCACCCCGAGCGCCTCGAGGGCCACCAGGGCCGCTCCGGAGTGCTCGCTCATCGGTCTCATGCCGACTCCGAGACCCTCCCACCGAACCGGCTCTCGGTACAGGCCCTTCTTGAGCTCCAGGTAGCGGTGCCGCACCCGCGGTAGGGAAGCCAGCGCCGCACCGGTCTCGCGAGCGTGGTGGCCCGCATCGCCCAGGCGTACTCCCAGTCGCTGCCAACGCCCCGCGTGCTGATGGGGTTGGTCCGACAGAGGGTCCCAGACCACCTGGTCCCGGCTCGATGCGCCCTCCGGGGGGGGAGGAATATGGGCGTGGTGCCCTCTGGAGACGAACAGCGAATTGATCCACCGGAAAGGGCTGCGCACGGCATCCTTGATCCAGTTCTTGGTCAAGAAGCCATGGAAGTAGAGCCGATAGAGCCCTCTGTTGAAGGAGGAGTCCGCATCCTCCTTGCCCCAATAGGAACGCAGTAACACCTCTCGGAGATGAGGATCGAAGATCCTCAACCGGCACAGGTCCCGGGTCCGACGGCTGACCGTCAGCGGACGATCGAGCTGGGCTCGATTCAGATCGATCAGGTACACCGTCGGTGGGCTCGATGGCGTGCCTCCCGGCACGATCAGGAGATTGCCTACCGAGACGTCCCGATGCCAGATTCCAGCATCGTGCAATCGGCGCAACATCTGACCCACGCTCCCGATGAGGATGTCGGCCTCGACCTGCGGAAACGCCTCTCGCTGCCTACCCTCCAGCAGGGCCCGGAAAAAGTACCTCGCCTCCACGAAATCGGAGATCTTCTCGCTGACAAAAAAGGATGGGCCATCGGCTGCCTCCGACTCGATCAGCACGAGCGGGGTCGGTGTGGGCACCCCGGCGTCGACGACAGCCTGCGCCGCTTTCCATGATCGCGTCGCCTTGCTGCCTTTCAGGCGTCGGGACAACCGGGCCCGAGCTCCCTGGTTGCGAAACTGCTTGACGACAACGGGCACCGAGCCGGACGGAGTCTGTAGCTCCGCTGCGTACAGGTAGTTCCTGCCCCAGTGCAGCGTGTCACCACCCTTGCTCGGGTCGACCAGCTGTTCGATGGCCGTGTGCAGGTCTGGCGGGCGGTGGTCTGTCGCGACCTCCCCATGAACGTCCTGGAATGAGAAGCCTTCAAAGCTCCTCTCCCCACTCGAGGCATCGATGACCAGCGAGGCTTCGCTATCCGCCAAGGATCTCGTACTCCTCGGCTCGCAGGCCGGGATCGGATTCGACACGAATGCGGGTTCCGAGGCGCTCCTCCAGCTCCACGAGAATCGCCCGCTGCTCTGCCTCGAGCGAAGCCGAGACCTCGGGCCGAACCCGGAGCTGAAGCGGCCGGCCACCGAGCTCGGCAATTCTCTCCAACACCTTGCGGCGCAGCTCCAGAAGCACCGTGATCTCACTCTTCACCCGCCCCAGGCCCCGACAGGTGGGACAGGGCCGGGTCAGCTTGCTCACCAGATCGCTACGGCTCCGTTTGCGAGTGATCTGGACCAACCCGAAGTCGGACAAGCCCCCGATTCGAATACGCGCCCGATCGTTGGCCAACTCGGTCTCCAGAGCCGTCATGACCTGGTTCTGGTGATCGGGATCTTCCATGTCGATGAAGTCGGCCACCACGATCCCGCCCAGGTCGCGGAGACGAAGCTGCCGCGCGATCTCCCGGGTCGCCTCCAGATTGGTTTTCAGCGCCGTCTCTTTCAGATCCGCCGCTCCCACATAGCGGCCGGTGTTGACATCGATGGCTACCAGGGCCTCGGTGGGGCTCACCACGAGATAGCCTCCCGATGGCAACCACACCCTGTTGCCCAGGGCTCTCTCCAGCTCCGACTCCACGCCGAAGCGCTCGAAGAGGGTGCCCTCGGGAATGTGCAGCTGCACCTTGTCCACGAGGTCGGGAGCCACCTCCTTGAGATAGTCCAGCACCTGCTCGTAGATCTCGGCACCGCTGAGCCACAGGATCTCGAAACGGTCATCGAAGAAGTCCCGCACCGCCCTCATCGGCAGCTCGAGGTCATGGTGCAGCAGAGCCGGTGCCGAGACCTGCCGGGAACGCTCGTCGATCTCGCCCCATTGCTGGGTCAACCGCTCGAGGTCCGACTCCAGGGCCTCCGCTTCGATGCCCTCGGCCACCGTCCGAACGATGAGGCCCTGCTCGCCAGGACGGATTGCGGTCAGCAGTTCATCCAGGCGCTCGCGCTCCTCTGCCTCCTCGATACGCCGCGAGATACCCAGATCCGTGCTGGCGGGAAGCAGCACCAGATAGCGCCCCGGCAAGGTGATGAAGGTGGTGATGCGCGCCCCCTTGTTGGGCAACGGCTCCTTGACCACCTGGACCAGGACTTCCTGTCCCTCGTTGATCAACTGATCGATGGGCCGATTCAGGACGCCTTCTTCGACCTCTTGCTCGAGCTCCGCCTCTTCGACCCCTTGAAGATGATCCTGGATATCTCCGGCGTAGAGAAAGGCGTCTCTCTCCAAGCCGATGTCGACGAAAGCCGCCTCGATACCGGGCAGAACGCGCGTCACCCGGCCCTTGAAGACCGCCCCGACCAGTCTTTCGTCCCGGCGCCGCTCGATGCGGACCTCCATCAAGCGCCCATCCTCCAGAACGGCAACCCGGCTCTGGTGGGCGTCACTTTCGATGAGTAGTTGGTGGCTCAAGGGGCTAGCCCGACCCTCTCACCAGCTTCGTAGCGAAAGGCCGAAGATGTCTGGAGATACAAGGCCCGACAACCGAAGCCCCCGCAGGCGTACTCGAAGTACGTCGAGGAGGGATGAGAGCGGAGAACGAAGTAGATTCGGGCATATTCGATCTTGCAGCCGAACGCTGGTGAGAGGATCGGGCTAGCTCAACGATTCACGTGTCGCCTGAAGTCTACTCCCAGAATCAGACCCGCGGCGATGAAGTTGGCCAGGGTGAAGGAGCCTCCGTATGACAGGAAGGGTAGAGG
>JARFQS010000636.1 GCA_029287645.1 Thermoanaerobaculia bacterium
GACCCCCCTCGGGGGCAAGTTTGCCGGTCCTTTTCAAGCGATCGAGGGTCTTGCGGACTGGTTCGGAGTCGAGATCCTCTCTTCTGATCTCCCACGGGGCGTGGGTAACGACCTGGTTGTTCTCCAGGAGACCACGTTTGACCAGCTGCTGGATCGTGTACTGACTGACGGAGCAGTGTTTGGCCGCCTGGCTGAGAGTGAAGACATCCGGATCGGGAGTCGCCTCCCTTTGGCCGTGAATTGAATAGTTTCTGCGGGCCGTCGCGACGCGGGTCTGAGTCCAGCGTTTGTCCCTCCCAGTGCGAAGCCCTGACTTATTGAGGACTGCGGCAATTTGACCGTCACCATACCTGGGTGCCATTTTGCGAATGATTTCCAACGCGTCTGAAGAGGTTTTCGTGGCGGTTGCCGGGCGGGGCTTTTCCAGGTCCAGCTCGGTGTGGCAGCCACCCTTCCAGTGGACGACGAAACGAAGAATCGAGGCATCCTCATCGAGCGTGACGGTGATCTCCTCGACAAGCGAGTGGACGATCTTCTTTTTCAGCTTGGCTGGACAGCCGGGATCGTGCCAGACCTCAGCGAAGTCCTCCCCGAGTCCGCGAAGCTTGCCCTCGACCTCGGAAGTGACCGGCTGCCTGTCCGCGTTCAGCTGAGCCAGAGCTTCGCGGACGCGTTCTTGCTCATCGAGCTTGGCGTTCCAGCGCCGTTCGAGCTCAGCCGCGACAAGCCGGTTCCTCGGATCAACCTGGTCGTACTGCTCGAACGCCCTTGTGACCTCGTAGTCGAGCTGCTCGAGTTCGAGGCCTAGCGCCTGCACTCGCTCCTCATGCTGTGACCGGAGCTCCTCGGTCGCACGCAGGCTGGCTTCGATCCCCAGGGGCGAAAGGACATCCAGGATCTCCTCGGAGAAGCGTCGATCGACTTTGTGGCCACCGAAGGATAGGCAGTAGCTACCACCGCTGTCGTAATCGCCTTTGCAGAAGTAGCGAGGCGTTTTTCCCTTCCTTCCCCAGTAGCGCACGTGAAGCTTGCGGCCGCAGTGGCCGCAGCGCAGAACACCACCCAGCAGGCCTTGGCCACCACGCACCGCCGCTGTCGCTGGATCGCTCTCAAATCTCATGCTGTTTCGCCGCAACCGCTTGCGATTGAGCTCATACTCCTGCCAGTCAATATATCCTTCGTGATGATCCCGAAGAAAGACTCGGCAATCCTCGGGCTCTCTCGGGCTGCCAGCTCGCTTGCTGAGCTTACCGCCCTCGAACTTTGTTTCGACGGGACGACGCCCATATACGTAGGCGCCGGCGTAAATCGGGTTTCGGAGAACGTCTTGAATAAAGCTGAGCGTTGGCAGCTTCCACTCCAGCTCGGCGACGCCCCCTCCCCAGTGGTTGACCGGGACCATCATCTCGTTGTCATGAAACCACATGAAGACCTGGCGGGCGCTCCACAGCTCGCGGAACTTCCGAAAGATGCGCGAGATCGCATCCTGGACCCTCTGGTCCGGATGGAGCACCAGCTTACCGGTCGAATCGTGCGCGAAGCCGGGCGCCAGACGGGTCTTCAGCTCCCCGCGCCGCGCCTTCTCGTCACGGCCGTGGAGCATTCGCATCCTCAGCACCTTCAGCTCCACGACACTCATCGTGCCCTTGATGCCGAGCACCAGCTGGTCATCGATCTCGCTCAAATCGTAGACCTGGTCTTCGTCCATGATCAAGGTGTCGAAGATCTGGCAGACCTCCAGAAGATGACACCAGTCTTTGTCGGTCCTCGAGAGTCGGGACACCTCCCGGCTCACAACGGCACCCACCTGACCTTGGGCCACCTCCGAAACCAGACGATCAAATCCATGGCGCTCGGAGCCGATCGCCGCGCTCACGCCGAGATCGCTGTCGATGACCTCGACCTCGGCAAACCCGACCTTCCGTGCGCGCTGTGCCAGTGCGTACTGGAGTCGCTGACTCTCGAGGTTTTCCCGAACCTGTTGCATCGACGACTGCCTCAGGTACACGACAGCCTTGCGGCTGACATGCTCTGCGCGAACCTTGGAATGGGCCCACTTACTCATCGCCGACCTCCGTTTGTGCCCGATGGACGGCGACGATAGCGGCGGCCATCAGGATCACCAGCTCTTCGCGAAGGCTTTCGTCGAGCTCGACTCGAACGGTCACCTCCCCCTCGAGCACGAGGAGTCGAAGCTGCTCCATCCGCGTCCCCCTTTCCCTTGTCGGTTATCTCTTGAGAAAGGGTAGACCTTCGACCAGCAGCCTCTTGGCAAACACGGCTCTCAACGAGCTGAAAGACCGCCAGCAGAGCCTCGATGCCGATGGCTGCAGCCTGAGTCACCTCAAAGGTGGCGGCGCTGGGCTGCGCCATCCATTCGGGAACCAGCAGACGGGAACCGTTCGGAAGCATGACATTGATCTGATGCCCCCGTGCCCTCCATGCCTTGGCCACCTCGAGCTCGCACCCCGCGTGGCTGTGGTATCGGTAGTAGATGCGGACTCGTCCGCCATCCCCCACAAGTGGGGTGTTCTGTTTGGGTTTGCCTGGGCAACCACCATCACTTGGTCCTCAAGACCAGGAACGTCGATCTCTGGCGATCTATGGCTCGGCTCCAGGGATCGGTCTCTCGGAGCTATAACCGGCGCCACCGATTACTGGGTCGCCTCTGGCAAAGTCGGTACCGCGCGCGGGTGATCG
>JARFQS010000033.1 GCA_029287645.1 Thermoanaerobaculia bacterium
GGCCGCGGTGGCCAATGCTGCAATTCCCTTCTTCGCGGTCGGACCAGGTTTCGCTCTGGTCTGTAGGTTCTTGACCGGTGCCGCTCTGGCAGGCGTATATCCGGTCGGTATGAAGATCGTCGCCACCTGGTGCAAGCGTGATCTCGGACTCTGGATCGGAATCTTGGTGGGCGCCCTGACCGTCGGTGCCGGTTTGCCTCACCTGTTCAACGGGCTGCAGGTGTTTGGTGAGGGCGGCATGCCTCCATGGAGGACCGTTCTGCTATCGACGTCCGCGCAGGCCTTGGTTGCTGCGGTGATCGCAGGACTCTCTGTGCGCCCCGGTCCCTACCTGGCTCGTACGGCTCCGTTCGAATGGCGGGCCATGGGCAGAAGCCTCTCGTACCGACCGACACGCCTGGCGAATCTCGGCTACCTGGGTCACATGTGGGAGCTCTATGCAATGTGGGCCTGGGTGCCGGCGCTCCTGATGGCGAGCTATGGGGTGGCTGGCTGGGACCTGGCGAACGCCCGGATCGCCGGATTCGCCGTCATCTCGGTCGGAGCACTCGGCTGCGTCCTGGCAGGTAGGGCCGCGGACCGCTATGGCAGGACTCTGGTGACAAGCGTGAGTATGTTGCTTTCGGGTACCTGCGCAGTGACGGTGGGCTTCTTCTTCGAGAGACCCGGGATCCTGACGGCGCTGTGTCTGGTGTGGGGATTCACGGTCATCGCCGACAGCGCTCAATTCAGCGCGGCGGTCAGCGAGCTGACCGATAGCCAGTATGTGGGGACCGCATTGACCCTCCAGACCAGCATGGGTTTTCTCCTCACTCTGGTAACCATTCGCCTGGTCCCGTCAATGCTGGAGCTCGTGGGTTGGCGATACGCCTTCAGCTTTCTGGCACTCGGTCCCGTTGTCGGTGTCTGGAGCATGTTGCGCCTGAGGGGTCTCCCCGAGGCGGAAGAGATGGCGTCGGGCAACCGCTGACTCGCCTGCAGAAAAGTTCCCCGAAGGATGGGCCGAAAGAAAGGCAGCCCCGCGTTTGCGGGGCTGTGGGGGAGAGGGGAGGCTGCGGATAGGAGGTCTGATCAGGTGGGATCACATGCGGTCAATGGGTAGGTGACGCCCAGAGCCGATTTCTTACAGGGCAGGGTTCCCAGTTGTGTTAGATTCCCCTCCACTCAAAGGAGACCTGATGAAGACCGAGGTTCGCGCCGGCCACAGGCGCCGGCTGTCTGCCCCTGTACCGTTCGATCTCTTCGCTCTGTTGGGCGTGATTGTCTTGGTGGGTGCCTGCTCATCACCGCCGGAGCCGGCAACCATTTCTCTGGTGGATCGCTTCTCGGAGGCGACCGTCCAAGGAGCGCAGGAGGTTCAGGAGGTGCCCCCACGCACGGAGTGGCGGTTCGATGGTACCGGCACCGTTGTCGTGCCTGCCGAAGTCCCGGGCCTTATGGGTTGGGAGGCCTTGGGAGGTATCGAAAACCTCGAAATCCGTGAGGGCCACCTGGTGGGCCGCTCTACGGGGAGCCCGTTGTTGATCGTCTCGCCATCAGAAGACCCCGATCCCAACGACCACTTTCATGCCCTGGAGATCCAGATCCGGGTCTCGGACGGCCACCGACTGGCCGTGGCCTTCGAATCGGACGACGAGCTCGATCGGGAGGAGTTGGTGGCGGATCTCGAGAACGATGAATTTCTCGACTTCAGCACCGAGCTGCTACCAGGAGACGAGCTCCAGACCTATACCCTGAGCAGCGCCAATGCCACGTTCAATACTTCTCTTGCTTTGTCCCGGATCCGCCACATTCTGATCCGGCCCACCGATGCCGAAGGAGCCGAGTTCGAGATCGCCTCGGCCCGGCTGGTGTCCCTCAAGGAGCACCTTGCGGCCATCCCGTCGGGAGTCGGTTGGCACGGCTTGAGCGACGTCTTTCAGGAAACGATCGTGGCGCGCTCTCCGGAGCGGGTCTCGTTCGACGTGGATCTTCCGTCGGCACCTTTTCTGGATCTGTCGATCGGTACGGTGGACAGCGGTCCTGTGACCTACATCGTCGAGGTCGAGTCGGGCGGCTCGTCCTCAGAACTGTTCAAGCGCACGGTTACGACAGCACAAAGATGGCACTCGACACCGGTCGATCTGGGCGACTTTGCAGGGCGTAGTGTGTCGTTGTCCCTGACCGTGCAGGCTGAGCGTCCAGGTACGCTCGGATTCTGGGGTTCGCCCGTGGTCCGCAACCGGGCAGGTCAGCCGGACTTCGGTCCCAGCTCCGCGGGGCGCAGTGCGCTGGCCTCGAGCGATCCACCGCCACCCCAGGGTGTGATTCTGATCATCGCCGATACCTTGCGTCGGGACCACTTGCAGCCCTACGGCTACGAGCGAGATACGGCTCCTGTCTTGACTGGCCTGGCCAACGACGGTGCCGTCTTCAAGGATGCCATCGCCCAGGGGACCTGGACGAAGGTTTCGGTCTCGTCCATCGTGACTTCGCTCTATCCGACGACGCATGGCGTCAGCGACATGCCGGACCGGCTACCCGCAGGGGTGACGACCCTGGCTGAAGCGTACCGGTCGGCCGGCTACGCCACCTTCGCCACGTCGTCCGTGCCTTTCACGGGCAAGCTGACGAACATGCATCAGGGCGTCGAGGTGCTGCACGAGAGCTCGTCGGTACCGGACTCTGATTTCAGCGAGTCGAAGACGTCGAGAACTTACACCGATCGCCTGCTCGAATGGATCGAGTTACACAGCGAGGTACCCTTCTTTGCCTTTCTCCACGTATTCGATCCGCACAGCCCCTTCGAGCCCTACCTACCCTACGACTCGGTCTGGCTGAGCCCTGAGGAAGCGGCGGAGCATCGCGAACAGATGGAACAGGTCAAGGACTTCATCGACGACGACTTCCGGAAGTCGGAGGGCCTGCCCAATCCGCAAGAGTTGGCCGCGGCGGGTATCGATCAGGAGACCTTCGTGTCGCGAGAAAAGGCCTGGTACGACGCTTCGATCCTGGCTATGGACGTCGAGCTCGGGCGGCTCGTGGAGCGGCTCGAGGAGCTCGGGCTCGCCGAGGACACCCTGATCGCCTTTATGAGCGACCATGGAGAGGAGTTCTTGGAGCACGGGCGGCATTTTCACGGCTACAACACCTATGGGGAGATGCTGAACGTGCCCTTGATCCTGCATTGGCCCACGGCGATACCTGACGGAGTCGTCGTCGAGCAGACCGTGCAGGCCATCGACCTGATGCCGACCCTGTTGGAGCTCAGTCGCCTACCGGTGCCAGAGCAGGCGCAAGGCCAAAGCCTGCTGCCCCTTCTGGCCGAAGCCAACCCGGCTTCATTGGGTTGGGCATCACGTCCGGCCATCGCCGAGCGGTCCCTCGCACCTGCGGCCTTCAGCGAGGAAGAGGATCCGGATCAGGTCGCATCGTTCGCCATCGTGTACGAGGGCTGGAAGTTGATCAAGAACACGACTCGACCCGAGGGCTGGCCCGAGTACGAGCTCTATGACCATGAGGCCGATCCACTGAATGCCGACAACGTTGCTGAGGAGCACCCCGAGATGGTCGAGCGACTTGCCGGGTATCTCGAGAAGTGGCACGAAGCAGCCTTGGAAGCCCGAGTCGAAGCCGAGGTCACCGCCGAATCGATGAGCGCGGAGGAGCTTCAGCAGCTCAGAAGCCTGGGGTACATCCAGTAGGACGACCAGCCGAGCCCAGTGTCAGATCTTGATGAAGATCTTGCGGCGATAGAGCAGAGCGATCATGGCCCACCAGAAGAGCAGGTAGGTCACCGCGTAGGCGAGTGAGGCGTTCATGGGCGAGGCCCAGGATGCGAAGAAGGTCTCGAAGATCCACTGCTTCAGCGTGATGGGGTCTGGATCTGCGGGTACGTGGATCCGAATGAGGAGCCGGGTGACGAGCCCCGAAAGCACGAACACAGCGATTGCGTTGACTCCGAAGACCACCGCCGGCTGTGCCCACTTCCGATAACCCCGCACGTCGATCAGCCAATAGCAGACGGCCAGGCACACAAGTGCCGCTCCCGAGGTGAACACCACGTACGAGATGGTCCAGAGGTTCTTGTTGATGGGGAACCAGAGGCCCCAGACGAGTCCCAGCGCGATAGCTACACCGCCCGCTGCGAACATGCCGCGGACGATCTCGAGTCTGTCGCGTCCTGACCGGAGCCAGTAGCCGGTGAAGACTCCGCTGAGGGCGGTGGCGATGGCGGGCAGAGTGCTCAAGAGGCCCTCGGGGTCCCAGGTACCCTGGTAGAGGCGGCCGGG
>JARFQS010000097.1 GCA_029287645.1 Thermoanaerobaculia bacterium
AGTAGGGGCTTAAGGGCGTAGGAGCTTAGGGGTAACAGCTCAGCAATGTGTAAACAAAGGCGCCAAGGGTTCGGCGTGGGGACCTCCAGGGGGTTCTTGCAGCGGAAGGGAGAACAAGCCCCCTGGGGGCCCCGCGTCGGACGCTCCAGTCGATAACGGCCGGCAGAGGCGCGCCGGCCGGTTCAATGCCCAGGTCCCAAGCCCCAGGACTCTTTCGCGGACCACCCGGACGGACCTCTATGAGACAACCGATGAAGCCCTTGCCCCCTTATACTGAACAGCGGGCATGACCAAGCGCAGGTTGCGAGCTGATGGAACTCCTTCGCCGAGGGGCGGTCGCACGCCCAAGCCTCCGCCGACCGAGGAACAGCTGGCCGAGCTCGAGAGACTCACCGACGGGCTGCCCGACGAGTTGCGCGCCTACCGTGACCGCGGGCTTCTGAATCCCGTGCGGCGATTCAGACTCGAGGAGGCCATCCGCCACCGGACACGCACCTTGGTGCCAGTCCTCCACGGTGTTCACGACCCCCATAACCAGGCTGCGGTCATGCGCAGCTGCGAGGCCCTGGGTCTGCAGGAGTTCCACTTCATCCAGAGCGTGAGCGGTCGGTCACTCCATGCCAGCCCTCGCGTCACACAGAATGCTCACCGCTGGATCGATGTCGTCGAGCACGCCGACTTCGACGCCGCTCAGAGCACGCTGCGGGATCGTGAGTTGGTGCTCGTCGCCGCGGCCTTCACCGACGCAGCCCTACCGCTTCAAGCAATGGACTTCACTCGGCCCATGGCGCTTCTGTTCGGCAACGAATCGAAGGGTCTTCCGCGCGAGATCATCGAGGCCTGTGACGGGACCTTCGTGATTCCCCTCTACGGACTGTCACAGTCCCTGACCATGTCAGTGGCCGCCGCCGTAACCCTGACCTGGGCTGTGGAGACCCGCCGACGCGCTTGGGGCGAACCAGGAGATCTCACTCCAGAAGAGAGAATGGAGCTGCGTCAGCGCTTCTACGAGACCGCCCTACGTGGAAATCTCCCTGACGACCCTGGACAGAGCCTAGACAAGACAGACTGAAGTCACCAGAAACACTCGAGATCTGTAGTGGCCAAGTGCCTCAGCCGTAGCCCAACTCCTCCGAGAGCTCGATCTTGCTCGGAACGAAGGTGCCGCTGCCGCGAGCCACTTCGACGTCGCCGTTGAAGAGGACGGACTCCGCTATTACGAGGCTCTTCGACCTGCTGACCACCCTGGCCTCGGCCCGCAACGATCCTTCTCTCACGGGTCGCGTGAAGTAGACATTGAACGAGACTGTGAGAACGAAGCTGTCGATAACGATGGAGTTCGCTGCAAAGAAGGCGGAGTCGTCCAGGACCTTGAAGTAGACCGCACCGTGCACCGCATTCGCCGCGTGAAAGAACTGCTCGCCAACCTCGATCTCGACAACGGCTCGTCCCTTGTCGATATGAATCGTCGGGGAGTAGATCTGGTTGACCGGTGCGGACAGGTACATCCGCTCGAGCTTCCGATAGTGATCGCTCATGACAGTGGCTCCTGTTGCAGAAACGGCGTGCTTCGACTGGCCGAGATCCGGTCGAACCGCTCTCCAGGAAGGTTACACTTGCCTGCGCCTTTGGAACTACCCTGGCCCAAGTATCGTGCCCCCGTCGCCCGCCATCTCCGTTCTCTTGCCGGTTTACAACGGCGAGGACTTCCTCGATGAATGCCTCGCTAGCCTTGCCAACCAGAGCTTCGAGGATTTCGAAGTCGTAGCAGTGGATGACGGATCCAGCGACGGGTCGCCGGAGATCCTGAAGAACTGGTCCTCACGAGATTCACGCGTTCGGGTCCTGGCCCGATCTCATTCAGGACTGGTGGAGACTCTCAACGCGGGCCTGTCCGCCTGTCAGGGAGAGCTCATCGCCCGGATGGATGCCGACGACAGGGTGCACCCGAGGAGGCTGGAGCTCCAGTCGCTGGCATTCGAGGAATCTCCCAACCTCGACGTAGTTGCGAGCCTGGTGGCCCACTTTCCCGACGAGACTCTGCGGGAAGGGCTGCGGATCTACGAGAATTGGCTCAACAGCCTTGTGACCCATGATCAGATCCTCCGTGAGAGGTTCATCGAAAGTCCCATCCCCCATCCAGCGGCCATGGTCCGTCGCAAGGTGCTGGAGGAGGTGGGTGGCTACCGTGACGTCGGATATCCAGAGGACTACGACCTCTGGCTGCGGCTGGCCGCCGCCGGCAAGCGATTCGGCAAGGTGCCCGAGACTCTCTACTTCTGGCGTCACCACGAGGCGAGACTCACCTTCACAGATCCCCGGTATGCGGTGGAGCGTTTTCTCGCCTGCAAGGCCCATCATCTAACCCACGGACCCTTGACGGGAATGAACACCGTCATCGTCTGGGGAGCCGGCCAGACCGGACGCCGACTGTCGAAGCACCTGATCCGTGAAGGAGCCCCCGTTACCGCGTTCATCGACATCGACCCTTCCAAGGTCGGGGGCACACTTCGGGGCAGGCCCGTCCATCCACCCGAAGAGATCGACCGGCTGTTGTCGGACGCAGAAACGCGAGTCGTTCTGTCAGCGGTCTCCTCCAGGGGGGCCCGCGCCCTCATCCGGGAGAGACTCCAGTCCTTGCATCTTCGCGAAACGCTGGACTTCTGGTGTGCTGCGTAGGGATCTTGTCGAGGCTGGCAATTTGCCAGAAGCCTTCGACCCGCGTGCTAGAGTCGCCCCGTTCCCTGCAGTTCATTCGAGCTTTCAGCTGTTCCCCGAATTTGGAGGATCCATGAACAAGACCAGGTCCTGGCTCCGCCTGACATTTCTGCTGGCGACCGTACCGCTGATCGCCGCTGGTCCGGCATCGGCCGAACGTTGGGTGCGGCCCAGCCAAGGCAACCCGGCGGGCTTCAGGGAGACCGAGACTCCGGCGCCCGGAGAGATGCACTGCCACTTCGAGTTCAACGATCGCGGACGGGGCCCGAATCTCGACACCCACATGATTCTCGGCGACGACGGGCTCCCACGGGAGATCACCACGACCGGCAACGACTACATGAAGGGGAGCGTCAATGAGAGCTTCAGCTGGCGTGGCGGCGCGGTCCGCTGGCAGAACAGCCAGGAGCAGGGGGAGAGACCCCTCGACGGGCCCGCCTTCTATCTCAGCCGGGAGAGCGCCTGCCCCGAGCTGGGAATGCTCGCCTCCGCATTACTCGCAAGTGAGGATCAGCAACTCACCCTGCTTCCCGACGGCGAGGCCAGCCTGAAGGTCGTCGGTGAGAGGACCTTTACCGCCGGGGATGAAGAGAAGAAGCTCCGCCAGGTCTCCCTGACCGGCCTCGGGTTCTCTCCGACATTTCTTTGGCTCGATCGAAATGACGCGTTCTTCGCCGCTACCAGCATGTGGTTCTCGTTCCTGCCGGAAGGTTGGGAGTCGGTCGGCGAGGAGATGGCGCGGGTCGACGATGCCGCCAACACCGACTGGACGGCAGGCCTGGTCGGTCGCCTGGCGCATCCTCCCGAGCTCGGAGTGGCATTCAAAAATGCACGCGTTTGGGATGCCACCCGAGGCAAGCCCGTCGACGCCCAGACGGTCCTCGTGATCGGCAACACCATCCAGGCTGTCGGAGCGGATGGCACCGTGGAGCTGCCGAAGGACGTCGAGGTCATCGATGCCGGCGGCAAGCTGCTCATGCCCGGCCTCTGGGACATGCACACCCATGTGGGTGACCTGGACGGGATCCTCAACCTGGCAGCCGGCGTGACCACAGTGCGGGACATGGCCAACGACATGGACAAGGCCCTGGCCCTCCGACTCGCCTGGCAGGAGGGTACAGCCATCGGTCCCCGGCTCATCCTGTCGGGATTCATCGACGGTCCCGGACCCTACGCGGGCCCCACCAAGATCCTGGTCGACACAGAGGAAGAGGCCAGAGTGGCCATCGACCGCTACGGTGATCTGGGGTTCGAGCAGATCAAGATCTACAGCTCGGTGCTACCCGAGTTGGTGCCCTACATGGCCGAGAGAGCGCATCATCGAGGGATGAGGGTCAGCGGGCACATTCCCAACGGCATGACCGCCGAGCAGGCGATCCGGGATGGCTTCGATGAGATCCAGCACGCCAACATGCTGTTCCTGACCTTCTGGGGCGACGAGGGAATCGACACCCGCACGCCGGCCCGCTTCACCGAGGTGGCCCAACGCGCCGCGGACTTCGATTTCGAGGCTCCCGAAACCCTCGCATTCTTCGAGCTCTTGCGAGAGAAGGCCATTGTCGTGGATCCGACGATTGCCATTTTCGAAGGCATGTTCACGGCCCGACCTGGCGTCGTGCCGGCAACCTGGAAGCCGATCATCCACCGCCTTCCGCCACAGGTGCGCCGCGGCATGATGGGGGGCGGACTGGAGCCGCCCGCCGGGCAGGAGGAGCGCTATGAGCGGTCCTACGAGGCGATGGTGAGAATGGTCGGTGAGGTCCACCGGGCTGGAATTCCCATCGTGGCCGGCACCGATACCCTCGCCGGCTTCGGGTTGCACCGCGAGTTGGAGCTCTATGTGGAGGCGGGGATCCCGCCAGCAGAGGTCTTGACCCTGGCGACCCTCGGCTCAGCGAAGATCGCCGGGCGTGCCGAGCGACTGGGCACCATCGAAGCCGGCAAGTTGGCCGACTTCATCTTGGTCGATGGAGATCCCCTCGCCGAGGTATCGGACATCCGAAAGGTGACGCTGACCATCAAGGACGGCACGATCTTCCGCCCGAGCGAGATGTATCGGGCCATCGGCGTCGGTCAGTGATCTGATAAGACGATGGCTCCCAACGACACCGAGGTTGGCGCTCAAGTCGCCTTCGAGATCAGCGAAGTTCA
Organism: Thermoanaerobaculia bacterium; assembly: GCA_029287645.1. Lineage (GTDB taxonomy): Bacteria > Acidobacteriota > Thermoanaerobaculia > Multivoradales > JAHEKO01 > JAUVRX01. The sequence continues at coordinate 4,870 of JARFQS010000097.1, forward strand.
GTACGACCAGCTGCGCGAGCTCGTGGCCGCTCTGCGAGCAGCACCTGGCGATCGTGCGGTCGTCAGCGGATTGACCGATCTGATTCTCGATCTGACCGACACCGGGCTGACCTACTTTTTTCTCTACTCGCTCGAATCGATCGGTGTCGGTGCCCTGCGGCGCAAGGGGGCCGAGATAGCTTTGGGAACGGCTGGGCGCGTCCTTCCTCCGGTGGTACGCAGCACAGTAGGCTCGATGAACGAGGATCAGCTCTTGAAGCTCGCCGACTTCATCGAGCACATCGTCAGCGGGCCAGGCCGAGATCCATGACCGACACAACCAGACACACCGACAGCTCCACGCCTCCTACGACCATGAAGGCCATGCTCTTCGAACGGGTCGGGTCGCCACTGCGCCAGGTGGACGCACCGGTGCCGCAATGCGGTCCGGGTCAAGTGCTGGTCCGGGTTGCAGCTTGCGGGGTCTGCAGAACCGATTTGCATGTCGTGGATGGAGACCTCGAGGAGCCCAAGCTGCCGCTCGTCCTGGGTCACGAGATCGTGGGCTCGATCGTGGAGCTCGGGCCCGGCGTCGACGGCCTGGAGAGAGGCGATCGGATAGGGATCCCATGGTTGGGCTGGACGTGCGGCGAATGCGAGTACTGCGCCAAGGGGCAGGAGAACCTCTGCAGCCGAGCCCGCTTCACCGGATACCAGATCGACGGAGGCTACGCGCAGTACACCCTGGCTGATGCACGGTACTGTTTTCCGATCCCCGAGAGCTTTTCGGATTTCGAGGCCGCTCCTCTGCTCTGTGCCGGCTTGATCGGCTTCCGCTCGCTGAGGATGACCGATCAAGCTCGCAGACTGGGGCTCTACGGATTCGGTGCCGCGGCCCACATCATCGCGCAAGTCGCGCAGCACCAGGGAAGCGAGATCTATGCCTTCACCCGGCCCGGGGACAGCGAAGGACAGGCATTCGCCCGGCGCTTGGGAGCGGTCTGGGCCGGTGGCTCCGACGAGCTGCCTCCCGTCGAGCTCGATGCGGCCATTCTCTTCGCTCCGGTCGGGGCCCTCCTCCCGCTCTCCCTGCGAGCCGTCCGCAAAGCGGGTGTCGTGGTGTGTGCGGGTATCCACATGAGTGAGATCCCGGCCTTCTCGTACGATCTGCTCTGGGAGGAGCGCGTCGTGCGCTCCGTCGCCAACCTGACCCGCCGGGATGGTGACGAGTTCCTGGAGGTCGCGCCTCGGGTACCGGTGAGATCCCGGATCGAAGTTCTGCCGTTGACTCATGCCAACGAGGCGCTCGAACGGCTCCGCTCCGGCCAGATCGAGGGCGCGGCGGTGCTCGATCCCTGGTCGGCGACAGAAGACCGAACGAGATCATGAGAATACCCCTCGGACAGGAGGACTTCGTCGTCCGTAGCTACGAGGCCGGCGATGTGGCTGCGCTCGTGAAGTACGCCAACAACGAGGCGATCGCTCGCCAGCTCCTGGATCACTTTCCACACCCCTACACCGAGGAGACGGCTCGAGAGTGGCTCCAGGCAGCCGGTGAGCAGGATCCGGAGATCAGCTTCGCCATAGCGAGCTCCCAGGAGCTCATCGGAAGCATCGGACTTCTGCTCCGTGAGGATGTGTTCCGACGTACCGCCGAGGTGGGCTACTGGCTGGCCGAGCCCTTCTGGGGCCGGGGCATCGTGACTCGCGCGCTCCAGGTCTTCACGCGATGGTCCTTCCGGGAGTTCGGCTTCGCTCGAATCGAGGCTCGCGTCTACGAGATCAATCCGGCTTCGCGCCGTGTTCTGGAAAAGGCCGGCTTCAATCTGGAGGGCCGCCTACGGCACGCGGCGACCAAGAATGATCAGTTGATGGACCTGTACGTTTACGCACTCCTGGCGGACGAAGTGGAAGGAGACGAAGAATGGAATGGCTGAGTGACCCCCAAGCATGGATCGCGTTGATCACCTTGACCGCTCTCGAGATCGTTCTGGGGATCGACAACATCATCTTCATCTCCATTCTGGCGGGCAAGCTTCCCGAGGAGCAGCGACAGAAAGGACGCATGATCGGCCTTGCGCTGGCCATGATCATGCGCATCGTGCTGCTCCTGTCGCTCGCTTGGATCGTTCGGCTGACCTCACCCCTGTTCTCGGTCTTCGGCCATGGAGTTTCCGGGCGGGACCTGATTCTCATTCTCGGAGGCCTGTTCCTCCTCGCCAAGAGCACGCACGAGATTCACGACAAGCTGGAGGGGGAAGGGGACATCACGGTCTCCTCTGGCACCGCCAGATTCGGCAGCGTGCTGGTGCAGATCATGCTCCTGGACCTCGTGTTTTCCCTCGACTCGGTCATCACCGCCGTTGGAATGGTGCAGCAGATCCCGGTCATGGTGACCGCCGTGGTTCTGGCGGTGATCTTCATGATGGTGTTCGCCAAACCGATCGGTGACTTCGTAGAGGATCACCCGACCGTCAAGATGTTGGCGCTGAGCTTCTTGCTGTTGGTGGGAATGGCCCTGGTGGCCGACGGCCTCGGTTTCCACATTCCGAAGGGCTACATCTACTTTGCGATGGGCTTCTCGGTCTTCGTAGAGGTACTGAACCTGCGCCTCCGCAAGAAGCGCAAACCTCTGAAGCTGCACCGGAAGCACGTTGAAGAGACAAGCTGATCCCGGTTCCCGGAAAGATCGAAGTGGCTACTGGGGTCGCCAGCGCAGGGTGACTCCGATCGAGCGTCCAGGAGAGTAGGGCACCTTGCGATCCGGCGAGTTGTAGTAGAGCGTGTCCAGCAGGTTGCGGCCGTTCACCGACAGCCACAGGCCTTCCTTTACTTCGTACTCGAGGGTCGCCGACAGTAGGCTGGCCGAAGGAATCGGTTTCTCACCGCTGCCGGGATCGTCCTTCTCGGATCTCTGCTCCCACCGAAGCTGACCGAACCAGGCCCCCTGTTGCCATTTGCCACCCAGGTAGAACCGGTTGGCGGGAATGTCGGAGAGCGGCTCTCCCTGATCGTCGTCACCTTCCATCAGGTGCGCTCCGAAGTCGAAGCTCCAGTGATCGTCGATCCGATAGTAGCCTTCGGCCTCGATTCCCTGAATGGTGCCGGACGTCAGATTCACGAAGGTGAGCAAGTTCGGCTCTACCTCGATCCGCTCGATGTAGTCGTCGATATCGTTGCGAAACAAGTAGCCCGAGATGAAGAGCCTGGAGCCGTACCACCGGAGCCCGGTTTCCAGATTGAAGGACCGCTCCGGATCGAGCGTCGGATTTCCGATCACCTCGCCCCGGCCCGTGACGCCGCTGAAGTAGCGCTCACTCAGCGTCGGGAAGCGCAATCCCGAGCCCAGATTGCCGACCAGCTCGAACCCGGCCCCTAGTGGCACCACGAGTCCGGCGAAGCCGCTGGCCGCCGAATCGTCGGTACTCTCATCACCCGTATTGGCCTGCCTCTGATACGTCAGGCGCCCTCCAGCCACCAGGGTCGCCGGACCCCAGTTCCATTCGATGGCACCGTAGGCCCCGACCTCGTCTTCTTCTCCATCGTTCAAGGTCGTTTGATCGACGACCTCCTGGTCGATCAGGTCGACTGTTCTTTCGCGCGCCGTGACCCCACGTCGGCCGACCCAGTCGATGCCGAAGCGCACCGACTTGCCACCCGCGAGGGTCATCTGCCGCTGCCAGTTGAGTCCCAGGTCGAAAGCCTGGTTGTCGACCTCGGAGAACGAAACCTCCTCCTCGACCACCTCGGTCTGTAGGTCGTTGGGATGGGCCCAGGCCTGCAGGTCCCATCCACTGTCGGCGCTCATGCCGAACCGGAGCAGGAGATGACGCTCCTCGGGGTAGAGGGTCGTGCGCTCCGGATAATCGGTGCTCGCCTTACCGATATCGCTGGCCAACGATCCGATGCCCAGCAGCTCGTAGCGATACCGCTCCGTTGCCCACTCCTTCTTCACGGTTGCGGAGGTCTGGGTGAAGGCCGAGTCGAGAGTCTCGCCCTCGGGAGTCTCGCTCTCCGAGGCGGTGCGATGCGCCAACCCACCTGACCAGCCCTGGTCTCCCCACCCGACCGTGCCGAAAGCCTCGTTGCCTTGACTGGCATAGCCAGCCTCCACGGACCAGGAGTCGAAATCTCGGGGAAACAGCTGGACGACGCCTCCAATGGCCCCGGAGCCGTAGTACGTAGAAGAGGGTCCCCGCACGACATCGACCGAGCTCATCAGCAAAGGGTCGAGGAACGAAGCCGAAACACCAGCGCGCCTCTCCGCCATGATCCGCATGCCCGAGACCAACGTCATCACCCTTTGGCGTGACATGCCGCGAATCGAGTAGGTCTGGAGGAGACCCCCCTGAC
>JARFQS010000126.1 GCA_029287645.1 Thermoanaerobaculia bacterium
AAGGAGTAGGGGTTGGCGGCCGGATCCTGGGGCTGCTGGTGAAGTCCATCGGTGGCCACCACGATCAGATCGGCCCTCTTCCCGACTTCGAGGGACCCGATCTCGTTCTCCATGTCGAGGGCACGGGCGCCGTCGATGGTCGCCATGGCCAGAGCTTGCTGTGCCGGCAACACCGTCGGGTCGCCGCTTGCGAGCTTGTGCAGCTTGGCTGCCGTGTCGATCTCTTCGAGGAGGTCGAGATCGTTGTTGGAGCCGGCACCATCCGTGCCGATCCCGACGGCTACGCCAGCCTCGATCATCTTCGGCACCGGAGCCACACCGGCACCGATCTTCATGTTCGATTGGGGGCAGTGGGCCACGCCGACGCCCCGCTTCGCCAGCAACTCGATCTCCTCGGGAGTCGGCAGAATCATGTGGGCCGCCACGATTCGATCGTCCAAAAGACCGAGGTGCTCCAGATAGGCGACCGAGGTCATACCTGTCGCCTCGACGACCCGGTCGATCTCCGCCTGGCCCTCGGCCAGGTGGGTGAGCAACGGAACATCGAGCTCTTGAGCCAACTCGACCGCTTCGATCCAGTGCTCGGTCGAAACTGTGTAGAGAGAGTGTGGCGCTACCGCCGGAGTGATTCTGGGATGACCGCGCCAGCGCTCGACGAACGCCCGCGTGTAGTCGATGGCCTCTTCCCAGGTCTTGTTGTCGGGAGCCGGAAAGTCGATCAGGGTCTCGCCGACAATGGCTCGCATCCCGCAGCGCTCGGCCTCTTCGGCGATGGTGTCGTCGAAGTAGTACATGTCGACGAACGTCGTAGTGCCACCTCGCAGCATCTCCAGACAAGCCAGCCTGGTGCCCCACCTTACGAACTCCTCATCGACATGCTCGGCTTCGGCCGGGAACACAACCCCCTCCAGCCATTCCATGAGCTCGAGGTCGTCCGCCAACCCCCGGAAGAAGACCATCGGAGCGTGGGTGTGGGCGTTGATCAACCCGGGCAGGATCAACCCACCTTTGGCGTCGATACGACGGGCGTCGGGGAATTCGGCCTCGATCTCCGCGGCAAGACCCACAGCGGCGATGCGCCCCTTCGCGATGGCCACGGCGCCACCTTCGATCACACTGGCCTGCGGATCCAGTGTGACGACCGTTCCGCCCGTCACGATGAGTTGGCCGTTGTCGGTCTCGGCCGAGCCCCGAGGGGACTCCTCCACCGGCGCCTGGCAGGCGACGAACAGCACCGAAAGAAGCGAAAGAAAAAGAGATCTGGCGCAGCAACGCGCCAGATCTCTTGTCACAGCCATGTTCGAATTCTAGCTGTCTTCAGATCATCGGATTCAACCTAGAACCGGGCGACGAACTCGAGGCCCCAGATCCTGGGCTCGTTGACCATACCGGTTAGGTTGTTGAAGTCGATGCCGTTGTTGACGATCAGCTCGTCGGTGATGTTGCGGCCGAACAGCGCCACCTCGTACTTCGCCTGGGCAAAGGTGTACCCGACACGGACACCCAATTCGAAGAAGTCGGACTTGAACTCCTCCGACTCGTAGAGGAAGAATCGCTTCTCGCTGTTGTAGGCCCAATCCAGCGCGGCCAGGAACAGATTGTTGCCGATCGGCCTCCGGTAGTCCACGATGCCATTGAAGATCCACTCTGGAGCATGGGGCAGGCTATTGCCGTCCACGATCACCGAACCGTCGGAATCGATCGGGTCGGTGATCGTGCAGCCACCGCCACAAGCGGCCACAGTGAGCGTGGGATCGTCGATCTCGGTGCTGTTGTAGCTCAGGCCGAACGTCGCCAGCCAGCTCGGTGTCGGAGCCCAGTCCATATCGGCCTCGAAACCGTAGCCATTCGTCCTGTTGGCATTCAACAGAGTCGCCGTGTTGGTGACACCGCCGACGGCCACGATCTGCTGCCCGTCGAGTCGGAAGGTGTAGGCCGCCAGGTACAGACGCAACGTACGATCGAGGAGCTCGGACTTGACACCGACCTCACCCGACAAGATCTCTTCCTGATCGGCTACGTCGACGCAGTCCGTGTCCGGGTTCGTGCCGCCCTCGAAGTCGGCACAGAACAGGATCCGACCCTGGATGCTGGGCGCACGATAGCTGGTGGCGAGGCGTCCATAGACGTTCACGTTGGCGTCCACCATGTAGTTGGCGGTCAGGTCCCAACTGGTGAAGTCGGTGTCGGTCTTCGCCGTGATGGGCGCCACCGTCGGTGGCTGGAAGGTGCCGTCAGGGCGCTCGGCCGAGAAGTCCCTCTTGTCTTTGCTGTAGCGCAAGCCACCCTGGAGGCTCAGGCGATCCGTCGCATTGTAGTCGAGGGAACCGAAGGCAGCCCACGAATCGGATTCCTGCTTCTGGAAGGAGTAGCCGTCCTGCTCGTTGTCACCGAGGCTGTTATAGCTGAAGGTGTCCGCCTGCAGGTCTTCGTTGAAGAAGTAGAGGCCCGCGATCCAGCCGAGCCGTTTGCCAGGATTGCTGGCGAGTCGGAACTCCTGGGTGACCTGGTCCAGATAGGGAAGGCCGTCGGCGGTCTCGGAGGGGAACGGAATGAAGCCGGGGCCAGAGGGCGGCGCGAAGACCGCGCCAAAGCCGCCATCGATGTCGCCGCGGCTATACATGTCCAGAGTTTCGTAGCCAGTGACGGAGGTCAGGGTGGCGAAGTCGAACTCGTAGTCCAGCTTCAGCATGCCACCGAACGAATCGATCTGTTGATCGTTCAAGCCGTCGTAGAAGACCTTGTCTCGACTGAAACTGTCGACCACGCTGTTGGATCCCTTGTCGAAAATGTTGGCCCTGAACAACCGTGCCGTGCCGTCGACCGACCAGCCGTGCAGATTCAGGAGGCCATCGAACTTCTCATTGGGCTCCCAGAGGAATTGCAGGCGATAGGCCACGGTCTCATTGCTGCCGAGGGCGTTCTTCTCGCCGGTGAAGTCGTTGTCGACCCAGTCACTGCGCCCCTGATACAAGCCAGAGAAGCGAGCCGAGAGTGTGTCGGTCAACCTCCCACCTACCGCACCCTTCACATCGATGCTGTCGTAGGTGCCATAAGAGGCCCGCACGAAGGAGTCGAATTCCTGCGAGGGCTTGACCGAGTCGAATTTGACGATGCCAGCGGGAGTGTTGCGCCCGAAGAGCGTCCCCTGAGGGCCACGCAAGACTTCGATTCGCTCGACATCCCACACCGGCATACCCTTGACGACAGGGTTCTCGAGAACGACTTCGTCATAGACCATCGAGACCGGCTGGGACGCATTCAGGTCGAAGTCGGTATTGCCCAGGCCGCGAATGTAGAAGCGCGGGAAGGCGCGGCCGAACGAGGACTCAATGAGCAAGCTCGGCACGCGACCCGATAGAAAACGCACATCGAGAGCGCTCACTGTGAGGAGATCGATCTCTTCTCTGTTCATGCTGGTGATGGAGATCGGGACTTCCTGAATGTTCTGTTCGCGCTTCTGGGCGGTGACGACGATCTCGTCCAGAATGGCTTCATCAGCGACCGCCGCATCGTCCGCCTGGGCGGTTTCCTGCTCGTCCTCGGCCGCTTCCTGTGCGAACACAGGTCCGCCGGAAACCGCCAGCACGAGAGCCAGAACGATGGTGAGTAGGTACCAGCGATTCGATCGATCTGCCATGACTCGAGCCTCCTTGTGTTGTGTCGGACGGGTACCAGTAAGACTAGCACCCTCTGGGACCGAGTGTAGTACCGCGAATTCGGGAAAGAACCACCCGAAAAGGTGGGATTCCAGGCTCAGACTCGTCGGAGAGCTGCCGAGGTCGTTCAACGGCCGAGGATGAGCCTCGAAACCGCATCCGCCCGGGCACGTATACTCCAACGTCGAGATATCGCATGAAGAAGGCTCCACTCGGAGGAAATCCATGTTCAAGAGAGCATTTGTCCTAGCCTGTCCACTGATCCTCGCCATTTCGATCGTTGTTCCCGTGGCTATCGCCCAGGACGAGACGACCGCTGAGGATGCCAAGAAGGAAGCCAAGAAACCGGCGGAACCACTGAAGTTCGAAAGCAGTCACCGTCTGCAGAGTGGCGGCACCGACATCAGCTACACCGTCACAGCCGAAGAGATCTACCTCCGGGACGCCGAGGGCGAGCCCACCGCGAGCTTTTTCACCATCTCGTATGCCAAAGACGGCGTCGAGAGCCCGGAGGACCGGCCGGTGACCTTCGTCTTCAACGGCGGCCCCGGATCCTCTTCGATCTGGCTTCATTTCGGGCTGGTCGGTCCCAAGCTGATCGACATCCCGAGTGACGCCTCCGATCCGGGTGGGCCACCCTACCGGCTCAAGAACAACCCCTGGACGATCCTTCGAGCCAC
>JARFQS010000158.1 GCA_029287645.1 Thermoanaerobaculia bacterium
GGCTTGGGACCTGGGTCTTGCTCCTCTGAAGCGGCCGGCGCCTCCGCTGGCCGGCAATTCGCAGATCCAGTCAGGAGTTCTTCGGAGATCTGTTGGAGGAGATCCCAGGGGGCTTTCCTCCCTTCCGCTGCAAGAACCCCCTGGAATCCCCTCCAACAGACCTCTTGCAGCCTCGACGGATCAAAGACCGATCCGTTCGCCTTCTACCGCAAGATGGAATCCCTTCTCGAGGACGCTCTTGGAGGCGTCACTGTCTGACCACAACGCCGGGTTGGTGTGATTCAGGTGGATGAAGCGCACCTTGGCCTTCTCTTCAGGTGGTAGCTCGGCGAAGCGGTCCATGCTGTGCGCGATGAAGGGGTGAGGGAAGCCGCTCATATCGCGACCCGGGATCTCGCCGTCGTCGAAGAAGGTGCCGTCGAGGAAGGCGACATCGACCTCTGCGATCATCTCCTCGATGTGTGTGCCAGCTTCGTCCCATTCCTCCCAGCTGTCGATGTCGGGGATGAAGAGGGCGGATCGATTCGGCCCCTGAATCCGGAAGCCGATCACCTCGGAGTATTCCTGCCGATGGGGCACGAGGAACGGCGTGATCGAGAGCCTCTCATTCAGCTGCCCAGTGACACCATCCGCCAGGGGCATCAGAACAATGTTCTCGTAGTGCACCAACTGGCTCCAGGGGCCGTTGTCGCGTAAGTAGTCGCGCATCCGGGGCATGGCGTAGACCGGCACGCCCGAAGCCCCCATCGCCTCGTGGCCGAGGTGCATCAAGCCTGGATAGTGGCCGATGTGGGCGTGGGTCAGGAGGATGCCGGCAAGGCCCGGCTTGCCTTCTGCCGGCGCGATTTCATCCAACTGATGTAGCTGTTCTCGAAAGTCGGGCGTGGAATCGAAGATCCATCGCTGGTGACTGACCGGATCTACCAGTGCAAGGCTTGTCGCGAAACGCTTGAATGCGGGATCGGTCCAGCCGAGATGTTCCTTGGTGCCAGCTTGCGGAGTGCCCCCGTCCTGCGCAATTCCCAAGACGACAAGGAAGGGAGCAGTGTCGCCCCGTACCGTCTCCTGCTGGCTCTGGGCCGGAGACCACATCATGGCCTGGAGAAAGGCGAGGAGAGTGATTCCGACACGGGGGTGTCTGATCATTACAGCGGTATCTTCTCATCCGTCCGCTGCGATCGAGTACTCGGCGGGTGGGATCACTCTTGTCGAAGAACGTCGATCGGGCTGACTCGTGTGGCTCTCCATGCCGGCAGGAGGCAGGCGGAGGCTGCCACGAGAGCGAGCACGAGCAAGGCGCCCAGATAGGAGGCAACGCTGACCGTTTGCGCCTCGAACGGCAGCCGTTCGAGGGCGAGAGTCACCATTAGGGTTCCAGCCGCCCCTAGGAGAAGACCGAATCCCACCAGGATCAGGCCTCGTTTCAGGACCATCCGAAGCAGATCGCCGCGCGTCGCACCCATGGCGAGGCGTATGCCGATCTCGTTGAGACGTTGATTGATGCTGTGGGCGAGCAGTCCGTACAGGCCGATCGCCGCGAGGATCAGCGCGACACCTGAGAACACCCCGGACGACAGCGTCACGACAGAGAAGCCCGCCATCGATCCATCGACGATGGACTGCAAAGTCGCTGGGTCCGCAAACAGCACGTCCTCGTCCATTTCTCTGACGATCCGACGGATGGGTTCCTCGAGGAGTAGGGGATGGCCCGTGGTCCGCACAGCGAGCTGCATCTGCCGTGGTCCGAGTTGATAGGCGGCCATGTACATCGCCGGATCGGGACCGAGAAATACTTGATTCACCCGCGCGTCGGCTATGACTCCGATCACCTCATGGGGGGGCCACTCCGTGGAGCCGACGATGACGGATTCGCCGATCGGATTGCGGCCTGGGAACAGCCTTCGAGCAACAGTCTCGGTGATCACCAAAACTCGCGGCGACTCCCTGTCATCAGCCTTGGTGATGTCCCTTCCCTGAAGCAACGGCATCTCCATGGTTCGGAAGTAGCCTGGCGGTACCCACCTCGCCATTGGCGACTGGAGATTGCCGTGCTCCGGACGCTCCTGGCCGGCGGGCCACAAGGCCCAGTTCTGCCAGGGACTGAGGATCGGGAGCTTGTTGACCATGCTCGCCGATTCGACCCCGGGGACCGCCTCGATCTGCTCGAGCAGCGACGAGAAGAACTGGTTGCGCTCAGCGTGAGTGGGGTACTTGGATTCTGGGATGCTGACCGAGCCGGTAAGCAGGTTGGCGGACTCGAAACCCAGGTCGGTCGTGACCAGCTTCACCAGATTGCTGATCAGCAGTGCCGAGCCGACCAGGAGAAGGGTAGAGACCGCCACCTGGACGATCACGAGGCCGCCCCACAGCCGACTGCTGCGAACGTCCTGGGAGAGCTGCCGCCCCGTCTTCAGATACAGGGTCGGGTCGACCGCAGTGGCCCTGAGGGCCGGAATCACGCCGACGACCAATCCCGTAGCCATAGACAGGAAGAGAGCGAAGAGAAGGGCGCGCTGGTCGATGCTGGCCGAGCCGATTCCCAACTCGCCAATCGGCAGTGCGCTCAGCAGAAAGCGTTGAAATCCGAAGGCCACGCCGATCCCCGCCAAGCCTGCGGCTAGCGACACAATGACGCTCTCGGTCAGCAGTTGGCGGATGAGCCGCCAGCGTGGAGCACCCAGAGCGATGCGGGTTGCGACTTCCGGCAGGCGTCGGTGGCCGCGGGCCAGGAGGAGGCCGGCGACATTGCTACTGGCGATTAGAAGCACCAGGACGCCGGTGGACATGAGCATCAGCAGGCTGAGGCGGACCTTGGCCACCATGGCATCGTGAAGACCCGTGAGCACCAGGCCCTTGTCTTCGTTGCTGACGGGATACTGCTCCTCCAGGCTGCGGGAGATCGCGTCCACTTCCTGCTGGGCCTGCTGCAGAGAGACTCCGGGCCCGAGCCGGCCGACCAGGAAGTGACTATGGGAGTCCCGTTGCATGTCGAACGGACCTTCGCGGTCGACCAATCGCCACAGGTCGACATCGAGCAGAACCTGAAACCCCTCGGGCATGACGCCGATGATCGTCGTCGGTTCGCCGTCGAGTCTCAGGGTCTTACCCACCGCGCTCTCGGTACCTCCAAGGCGGCCCTGCCAGAACTCGTGGCTGATCAGGGCGACTCCCGCACCACCCCGTTCCTCGTCCTCCATGAACGGCCGACCGACGACCGGGACCACCCCGAGAGCGGGGAAGAGATTCCAGGTTACGAAGCCACTCTCCACGATTTCGGCCTGGCCGTTTCCAGTGAGGGTCTGCTCCATCGTGATGTCGGCCATGGCGGCGAGGTGGTCGAAGGAGCTACTGAGCTCGCGGTA
>JARFQS010000168.1 GCA_029287645.1 Thermoanaerobaculia bacterium
TCATCGCAGACGACGGTCGGCCAGAGTTGGTCCGGCCGATCCGAGGTGAGAGGGGCAGCGATCGCATCCGCCAGGGAAAGTTGACCGTTGTATAGAGCCATGCCCACCTGAGCGTCCGCGCCGATCGCGTCGATGGCCGCAATCTCCTCGACCGTCGAGACTCCGCCCGCCACGGTGACCTTCGCCCGACCGGCCCGATCGACGACAGCCCGGGCGCGCTCGAGATCGGTGCCTTCGAGCCGCCCTTCTCGCTCGACAAAGGTGACGAGAAAACCTCCCACCAGATCCTGGAGCTCCGCGACCCGATCCGGCAAGCGACGCTTCGTCTCGACCTGCCATCCTTCGACCACCACCCGGCTGTCGACACTGTCGACCGCCGCGATCACCCGCTCTCGGGGAAGCTGCCGAAGGAGCTCTGGAGTGGCTGCCGTGCCCAAGATCACCTGCTCCGCTCCCGCATCGAGCCAGTCCAAGGCCGCATCGACGGTTCGTATGCCTCCTCCGACACGACAACGGAAGCGTCGCACCAGACGCTGGATCAGCTCTCGATTCGAACCCCTGCCGAGTGCCGCATCCAGGTCGATGACGGCCAGCTCCCCGGCGACGGAAAAGCGCTCCGCCACCGCCATCGGCTCTCCGGCATCGATCGCCATCTCCTTGCCCCCCACCAGCTGTACGGCGTGACCCTTCATCAGGTCGATCGACGGTACGATCATCGACGCACCTCCAATCCGAGTTTCTCCAGATCCTCCTTCAAGCTTCGCACCGTGTACTGACCCTCGTGGAAGATGGAGGCGGCCAGAACGGCGTCGGCCCCGGCCCGAATCGCAGCCACCATGTGTTCCGCCCGCGCCGCACCGCCGGAAGCGATGATCGGCACCGTCACAGCCTGACGTATGGCAGCGATGAGCTCGAGGTCGTAGCCATTTCGCGTACCGTCTCGATCCCAGCTGGTCAGCAGAATCTCTCCCACGCCGAGATCCATCGCCCGACGGGCCCAATCGATGGCGTCGACATCGAGTCGATCGCGACCCGACCGCACTACGATCGACCACCGGTCTCCATCCACGGCGGCATCGACCGCGAGCACGGTGCACTGACTTCCAAAGCGAGCCGCCAAACGAGACAGCAGGCTCGGGTCCTCGACCGCCGCCGTATTGACGGCGACCTTGTCTGCGCCGGCTTCGAGCAGGGACTCCGCGTCTCCTACCTGGCGCACCCCACCACCCACCGTCACCGGTAAAGGAAGCACCTCTCGGACGGCCCGTACCGTCTCCACCTGGTTATCCCGTTCTTCGGGAGTCGCACCGACATCGAGAATCACGATCTCGTCTGCGCCTTGCTCGGCATAGCTCTGCGCCAGCTCTACCGGATGACCAGCGTCTCGCAGGCCCTGGAATTGCACACCCTTCACCACCCGACCGTCGGCCACATCCAGACATGGAATGACTCGTGGCAACAGCATCACGATCCCCCTTCTGCCGCCGCCAGCCAACGATGCACGAGGCGCTGACCCCACGAGCCGGAGAGCTCGGGATGGAACTGACAGCCGAGGACGGTTCCCTTCTCCACACCGGCGACGAAGGGACCGCCATGGTCGGCGGTCGCCGAGGCCCAACGGGGTGCCGTCTGCAGTCGATAGGAGTTGGCGAAATAGGCGAAGCCGCCCTCGAGGAGTCGGCAGTCGGGACCGACCTCCACCCGATTCCAACCCAGCTGCGGCACTCTCACCGAGGCGGGGAATCGACGGACATCGGTTGTCAGGACTCCCAGACCCCGAACGCCTGGTGCCTCCTCGCTCGACTCGGCCAGAATCTGCAACCCCAAGCAGATCGCCATGGTCGGCCTGCCGAGGCGAATCCTCTCCGCCAAAGGTTCGACGAGACCCGCGCCCCGCAGCCGTTGCATGACGGAGTCAAAGGCGCCGACCCCTGGAAGCACCAGTGCCGCGGCCGATTCCACCTCCCTCGGTGAGGCCACGAGCACCGGCTCGCCCCCCGCTCTTCGCAGCGCCGCCATCACAGATGCCAGATTCGCCGCACCCGTGCGCACCACAGCCAGCGATGGGTAGCTCACTCCAGGCTCCCCTTGGTGCTCGGCGGGCCCTGCAGATCCATGGGCTCCAAGGCCTGCCGCAACGCCAGGGCCGTGGCCTTGAAGGCCGCCTCGGCCCGGTGATGATCGTTGGTGCCACGCAGGAGATCGACGTGGAGAGCGCATCGGGCGCGCATCGCGAAAGAGGTCAGCACGTGCCCTACGTTCTCCGCTGAGAGGCCACCCAGCCGCTCCCGGGTCAGGCCCAGGTGGATCTCCGGCCAGGGGCGACCCGCCAGGTCCACCACGGCTCGCGCCAGCGACTCGTCCAAGGGCGCATGGGCCGATCCGAAGCGGCGGATGCCACCGCGGTCACCGAGCAAACTGTCAACCGCCTCGCCCAGCGCCAAGGCGCAGTCTTCAGCCGTGTGGTGATCATCGACCTGGAGGTCACCGTCGCACGACAGGCGGAGGTCCCATCCGGCGTGAAAGGCCAGGGCCGAGAGCAGATGATCGAGAAATCCGATGCCGGTGCCTACCTCGAGCCGGCGATTTCCACGCAACTCCAGATCGACTCTCACCGTCGTCTCGGAGGTTTGTCTGTCGACGCGAATACTCGTTGTCTTCATGGCAAGATCTCCTGAATCTCATTGACGGATCGGAGCACCCTCGAGGCGTGCTCGAGGCCCTTTCGGGCCAGCCTCGGATCGTCGGCGGGAGCCGTGACGCCGATCGGCAACACCCCTGCCGAGCGGGCTGCCGAGATGTCGTCCGGCGTATCACCGAGCATCCAGGCCCGCTCTACCGCCAAGGCATCCAGAGCCCTCAGCACGGGTTCCGGATCCGGCTTGCTGGGGCCATCTTCGAGCGTGACGACCGCAGCGAAGAAGTCCTGAACACCATGCATCTCGAGGAAGCGGACAGCATCGGAGCGGGGTCGTCCGGTGACGATCGCCAGGGGGTAGCGTGCTGCCAGACCCCCCAACAGTTCCCGGTCGATCAGCAAGGGCTCGTCCTTCCACAATCCACACTGGCCGTCGGCACCCTGATAGAGGCCTTCGAACACCTCTCGTACTTCCGACAAAGGCTGCTCGACCCCGTGCCGCCGTAGCAACGCTTGCGTCAAGCACCAATCGTTGTTGCTGTTTCCTGCTGCCTTGGCCTCTGCAATCTCGTCGGGTCCCAGCTCCACGCCGAAAGCGGAGGCCGTCCGAACGATCGCCAATCGGTAGGATCTCGAGACATCGGCAAGAACCCCGTCGAGGTCGAAAAGCAGAGCTTCCGGCCTCAGCGTCGTACGCACGGATTCCAACAGCCTGTCAGCGAGACTCTCCTCGCTCGGAATGGTGATCCGCAGCCAGGCGTCCAGACCAGGTCTGCCCGGAAACGAGCGCACCCCGATCCCCAGACCCGCGAGGGCGTCGAGCATCCATTCCGCATCCTGGAAACGTGCGAAGACGAAGTTGGCCTGTGAATCCATCGCCTCCAGACCCAGCTCCCGCAAGCCTCGTAGGACTCGGCTTCGCTGCCTGACGACTCTCTCGACATGGGACCCCACGCCCTGGGCTCGCGACAGGAGTCGACGAGCAGCGATCAAGGATGGGGCACTGACCGGGTAGGGTTGACCCGCAGCACGAAGCCACGAGATGACCCGAGGATCTCCCAGGGCATATCCCACCCGTAGGCCGGCTGCAGCCCACGCCTTGGAGAGCGTTCGGAAGACAACCACGTTCGGCAGCTCGAGAGCCGTCGAAGTCAGGTCTTCGTCCGCGAACTCGATATAGGCGAGGTCGAGTAGTATGAGCACATTGGGCAGCGTCCGCGCCAAACGCCTCAGCGCTGCGGCGGAAACCACACTGCCAGTCGGGTTGTTGGGGCTCACCATGGCGATGGCGCAGGTGCGGGACGAGGCTCTCGCAATGGCCTCGTCGACAGGCCACTCGCCAGACCACCAGGAGAGCTCGGTGACCGATCCACCGCTGAGCAGCACATAGCGCTCCAGCATCTCGAAGCCGGGATTCGTGAGGATCACTTTGCGGCCCGGCGAACAGACGGCCCGCACCCCCCGTTCCAGCCCATCGTCACCTCCGGCTGTGACCAGAACCTGCTCGCGGTCGAGGCGGAAGAGCTCCGACAGAAGGCTCTCCAATTCCCCGTTCTTCGGGTATCGATTCGTGGTGTCGGAGGCCAATCGCAAACTCTCATCCAGCTCTGGCAGAGGGGCACCTGCCTCGTTGGCGTCCAGCCATAGATCGATGCCGCTCCTGCGGCGGCGGGGCTCGTAGGCGGCGATCTCGGCCACATTCGGCTGTGGACGGACAAGAAGCTCGGGAGCGCTCATGGCACGATCTGCGCGAGACGGGTGACGACGAGATCGGTCCCCCCACGACTCTTCAAGACGGGAATGACCGCGGGCAGCTCGAGGCTCGGAACCGCCGCTTTGACAGCAAACCCTGCCTCACCGGCGAGTGTCGAAACCGTCGGCTCGCGCATGCAGGGCAGCACCTCGAGGACACTCTCCAGTCGATCCTGCGATACGTTGACTTCCACCATGACTCGACTCCGCGCCTCCAAGACAGATCGGACGAGAAGCACGAAGTCCTCGATCGCCCGACGCCGGCCAGAGTCCCGCAAGGCCTCGGGGCTGGCGTACAGCCGGGTCGAAGACTCCATGAGCTGATCGACGATCTGGAGACCGTTGGCAACGAGGGTCGAGCCCGTCGCCGTGTTGTCCACGATCAGATCGGCATCTTCGGGCGGAAAGACCTCTGTCGCTCCATAGGAGTGCACGAAGCTCGCCTCGATCCCACGCGCCTGGATCCAACTACGGGTGAGCCGCTCATACTCGGAGGCGACCACCAGAGGTCGCCCTGGCAGGCGTTCTCCTTCGAGCAGATCCGCTGGTGCCGCCGCAACCAGCCGAACCGGATCCAGGCCGGTGTCTTGAAGCTCCTCGAGGCGGCCATCCAGCTCCGAGACCCAGTCAGCTCCTGAAAAACCGAGATCCCGAGAGCCCACCTGCAGCATCTCGATGATGTTCTGCGGTTTGAGAACCTTGACCTCGCAGTCAGGGAGCGAAATGTGAGGCCTGTAGCCCCTCGCGGTGTCGCTGAGGTGGATTCCGGCCCCCCTGAGGAGATCGACCACACCCTCGTTCATGCGGCCTTTCGGAATCGCCAGTCGAAGCTTCTGTCTCGTCGGCATGTCTTCCTCCCCGCCTCCCCGACCGACGCTTCGCTGCAGAAGCAAAAAGCGCCGGCTCGGGGCCGGCGCTCTGGTATCAGTCTCTTGGACTCGGGTCTACACCATCACTCCGCCCCGTCTGGGGTGGTCATGGGAATGATGGTGATGCCGGGTCGTGAACATGGTTCCAACTCGCTAGGCGTGAGGCTAACCCGAACTCTCGGCGAGTGTCAATCGGATTCTCGGTAGCCGAGGATCTCGCTCATCCGTCTCAGGAGCTCGGACACCGTCGGGCAGGCCACCCGAACCAGACTCTCGACTCGGTCGGCTGTCAGGCTGCTCAACTCGTCACCTCGATTGTCCGAAACGACTTTGAGCACCTGCACGAGTCCGGGCCTGGAGACCCGGTTGGCGGCGGCGAAGAAGCCCGACGCCTCCATGTCGTAGGCCGCCTCGGTGGCATACACCGTTTCCGGTCGATCGACCGTGCAGACGGTAGCTGTCGGACAACTGATTCGGAACGGAATGCTCGGCTTCCACGACCGCCCGGTGGCGAATTCCCGGATCTCCTCGGCCAGCAGACAGGTCCCAGGAGAGAGATCGGCGTGACCCGCGATACCCACATTGAGCCATGCGTGGTGTGCCTTCTGGCTCATCCGCTCGGCAATCGCCTCCACTGCCCGGCGGGAACGCTGCCGCCCCGGCCCGCAGATTACGAGGTCGATGCCAGCACCAGAATGGGCGGGCTGCGATCCGCTCCCGCTCCCGCCGCTTTGCGCTCCCAGAACTCGGGCCAGGCCACGAGCTTCAGCAGGCAGGGCGACGACGAGGTGGATCATGGGGGCTCTCCGGCCACCGCCCCGCACCTCCAGCGCTCGAGGCGGGCCTCGTACTCGGCAGCCTCTTCGACCCTGCCTCGCTTGCGGGCACCCGCCAGGTAGATCTGTAGCTTCTCGAGCAGCATCGCCAACGCGGCAGCCTGATCATCCTCTGAAAGACGATCCTCGCGCAGGATCTTCTCCAGCGCCTGGATGCGAAAACGATCCAGCCCCCAGATGCGACTCGACAGCTGGTCCTCGTGCCCTCCGTACTTCACCACCAGCGGCTCGTCGACGTAGAGGACCGGATGGCGGCTGCAGATGCGAAGCCAGAGATCGTAGTCCTCGCAAGCAGGTAATCCCTCGTCGAACAAGCCGACTTCGTCGAAGACGCTGCGATGGATCAGGATCGACGAAGGCGACATCGCGCACAGCGGCAAACAGCGCTTGAAGATCCAACCGCCATGCTTGGCGTGGATCTGCCGTGGATTCACGCGCCTGCCTCTCCGGATCCAGATCTCGTCGGTGTGGCAGATTCGCAACTCCGGGTGATCTCGCAGTGCTGCCAGTTGGCGTTCGAGCTTCTCAGGCCGCCATTCATCGTCTGAGTCCAGGAGCGCTATCCACTCACCCGTCGAGGCCTCGATTCCCCGATTGCGTGCTGCGCTGACGCCGCGGTTCTCCTGCCGCAGGATGCGAGCCTCCGGAAACTGCCCTGCGATGAGCTCGACAGTATCGTCGGTGGATCCATCGTCAACGACGATCAACTCGGCAGGCGGACGCGTCTGCGTCGTTACCGACTCGAGGGCGCGCGGCAACACCGCAGCCCTATCGAAGGTAGGGACGATTACACTGACGTCTTCAGATCGGCAAGTCACCGACCGATTCTAGCCGTCCTCTCTCAGCCACCGATCGAGCCAGTCGAGCACGGTCTCGTGCCACAAGACGCTGTTGGAGGGCCTCAGGACCCAGTGATTCTCGTCGGGGAAGTACAGCAGGCGACTCGGGATTCCCCGCCTCTGAAGAGCCGTGAAGGCGGCCAGTCCCTGAGTTTCGGGAATCCGGAAGTCGAGTGCGCCGTGAATCACCAGCATCGGCGTCTGCCACCGATCCACAAACAGGGCCGGATTGTGCTTCTCGTGACCTTCGGGGTTGTCCCAGTAGGGGCCGCCGTGCTCCCACTCCGGGAACCAGAGCTCCTCCGTGGAGAAGTACATCATGCGTTGATCGAAGGTACCGTCGTGGTTCACCAGGCAGCGAAACCGCTCCGGCCAGTTGCCCGCGATCCAATTGATCATGAATCCACCATAGGAAGCTCCGAGAGCACAAACTCGCTCGCCATCCATCCACGAGTAGCTCTCGAGGGCGGCGGCCAGCCCCTTCTGGAGATCTTCCAGGGGTTTTCCACCCCAATCGCCGCTGATCGAGTCCGTGAATGCCTGACCGTAGCCGACCGAGCCATGGAAATCGATCATCACCGACGCGTACCCGGCACCGGCATAGGTCTGGGGATTCCAGCGGTAGTGGAAGTCGTTTCCGAAGGACCCCTGCGGCCCACCGTGAATCAGGAAGGCCACCGGATAGGTCCGGGACGGGTCGAAATTGGCCGGTTTCACGACATAGCCGTAGACGGTTTCGCCGTTCCATCCCGCAAAGGAGAACTGCTCCGCTTCGCCCATCGCGACACCTGCGAGACGGTCCGCGTTCACCCGGGTCAGCTGACGAAGCTCCCCGCTTGCGAGATCCATCCGGAAGAGGTCGACCGGCGCGCCCAGGGTGTCCAGGCCGAAGACGACGCTCTCGCCAACCACCGCGGGCGAGCGCACATGGCCTTCACCCATGAGCAGGAGAGGCTTGCCGGACCCGACATCGATCGAGAAGAGCGACACCTGGCCTCGATCCGATGCCGTCGTGTAGAGCGTGTCCCCGCTGGCAGAAAAGGCGATCGAGCCGGCCGAATAGTCCCACTCCTCCGTCAAGATCCGGCGCTCACCCGTCTCCCAGTCCATCATCACAATGCGAAACCGATCCGCCTCGAAACCGGGTCGCTGCATCGCGAGGTAGGCCAGCGTCTTCCCATCGGGAGAGAAGACGGGTTGCGTGTCCCAAGCCTCGTTCTCCTCGGTCAGGCAACGGGGAGCTGAAGATCCATCCACCGGCACGTGGTAGAGGTCGAAGTCGGTGGACCAGGGC
>JARFQS010000174.1 GCA_029287645.1 Thermoanaerobaculia bacterium
CCGGTAGGTGGGAAACACGACAGCCAAGGAGGGTCTGAGAACGCGTACCCAGGAAGCTTGACAATGTCGGCCACATAGAAGGGGAGGGGCTTGACCCCTCCCATGGGAGCCCGCAAGGGACTCCCCTACATTGGTAAGAAGTCCCACTGCCCCAAGGATCAGCCGAAGGTACACCGGCTGACTCAACCCTCACTGCTTCGAGAATGGCCAGGAGATACGACGGGCCGGTTCAACCCCCGAGGGCCGCTGACGACGTCAGCGGCCCGAGACTTCGACTTGTGACTTGCTGAGCAGATCGCTCAGATA
The DNA here is from genome assembly GCA_029287645.1 of Thermoanaerobaculia bacterium. Lineage (GTDB taxonomy): Bacteria > Acidobacteriota > Thermoanaerobaculia > Multivoradales > JAHEKO01 > JAUVRX01. Next base: position 307 of record JARFQS010000174.1, read on the forward strand.
CGTGCCCTTGAGAGTCAGGACGAGGGGCAGGCCGAAGGTGAGTACCGTGATCAGGCCGGCCAGCCAGCGCCATGCGGTCTGGCCGAAACTCAGGGACTTTCCGTCGAGACTTCGGGCGCGCAGACCAAGGGCGGCCATCCCCGGAGTTCGACCCCAGAAGGCCAGAGGAAAGACACAGTAGAGAAACGAGAAGGCGGTCAAGAAGAGCGCCAGCGGTGCCCAGGGCATGGGTGTCAGATCGACACCCATTAAAGCCACGCAAACCACAGCCGAAATCGCCACAGCCACGACGACACCCAGGTCGAGAAGGCCGGAGAGCAACCGTGATCGTGGGAGATCTACCTCGTCCTGGGGCTCGGCGCTGGCCTTCTCGGGTCTTCGTTCGGGCTCCACCTCGGGTCTTCGTTCGGGCCTGGGGCTCTTCTCCTCCGGAGCCTCGTCGAACAGGATCGACAGCTCCTCGAGACGAGGACTGTCGTGCGCGGCACTCTTCCTGGTCGGTGTGGCTGGAGGCTTGTCAGCCTTTGCCCGCTGAGGTGAAGGAGCCACCTTGCCAGGTGGTTCCTCGGTGTGCAAGGGCAGGTCGTCGAAGAGGCCGGGATCGTCCGGCGTGCTCGGGCTTGAGCTCATCTCACCGGAAAGGATGGTACTTCACGAAGACCCTGTAGAGCAGGTCCGAGGGTCGTTGCTTGTAGGCATTGGCGAAGGCGGCCAGGCGCTGTAGCTCGAAATCGTCGGGTGCCAAGGCCAGCGCCTCTTCGAACTTCTCGGACGCCGTTACGGGATCGCCGCGCTGCAGATCTCGCAGGCCGAGGTTGTAGTAGCAACCAACCATGAGTTGCGTGATGTCCTTGTTGCCGGGATGCTCGTCATGAAGGCGCCACAGATTGGGCAATGCATACTCCCAATCGCCCTGTTCATAGAGCCTCAGCGGCTCCTCGACGACTTCGAGCTCGGCAGCGATCTCATCTCGCAGACCCAGGTCGTCTTCCTCCAGCGGTCCGATCTCCTCCGCCGAGTCCAGCAATTCGGAGGCAGCGAGGTTCTCGTTGTTGCTCAGCGCCTCGCGCGCCGCAGCAACGAGCTCACCTTGTACCACCAGTTCATCCTCGGTGGGCTCGGCGACCTCGGCCTCGTCCTCCTCCACAGCGCGCTCCTCCCATTGCGCTATCAGCGTCTGGGCCTGGGCGTACTGTGGATGGTCGGGCGCCAGCCGCCGAAGCTGCGCGACAGCCAGGGCCGTATTGCCGGCCTCGTGCAGCTGAGTGGCTTTGGTCAAGGGGTCGGTCCTCTCGACGGGGACGGCCGCCTGCTCGGTCTCCGAATTCGGGAAGACCTGGTCACGCCGGGAGTAGAGATACCACCCGATTGCCAGAACCGCGACCAACACCACGGCTCCGATCGCCAGAAACTTGCTCTTGCCTCGAGGCGCCTTTCTGGGCTTGGATGCCATTTCGGGTCTCGACATGGGAGCCATGTCGGCTTCGGGCATGGGCGCCAGATCGATCGTCTCGTCGGCTACCAGCGGGTCTGCTGCATCCATTCCCGAAGCGACCGGAAGATCGTCGAGGGCAGGGATCGGGGTGCCGCCGGCTTCCGCCGCATCGGCAGTTTCGCCACCGTCGATCTTCTCGAGGTACTCGGTGGCACCGACGTGGCCGGCCTGCATCTCGAGAACGTTGTTGAACGACTCGCGCGCGGCGTCGGTCTCGCCGGCCTCGAACTGGGAGATCCCCTCGTGAAACGCCTCTTCGATCTGGCGCTCGACCTCGGCCTTGAGCTTTCTGGCCAATTCGATTCGCCGGCTCGCCTCGGCATGGTCGATGTCGATCAGGAAGATTCGCGACCAGGCGTCGATGGCGGACTGGTACTCGCCCTTTTCGAACGCGACCTGGCCTTCCTTGAGCAGGTCGTCGATCCTCTTCTCGCTGTCCGTGTCGAGACGTGCGGAGGGCTCGGAATCCACCAGGGGCGGTGTGGGCACGACTTCGGATTCTTCTGGAGCGGCTTCGACAGCTTCCGGTTCCGGGCTCGGTTCGGGCTCGGAGCTGGCTTCATCGAGCCAGTCGGCCGTCTCGTCAACCTGAAAAGCCTCTGGCACCGGACTCTCGACGACGGGTGGCGGTTCTGCCGCACTCTCGACGGCGGGCGGTGGCTCTACTTCCACCGGCATCAACTCGGCCTCGAAGGCCTCGATGTCGGGGTGCGTGGCGTCCAACTCCCGGGCCTTGCCGAGCAGAGACTGGGCCTTGTCGAGGTCGCCCTCCTGGTGGGCTTGCCGGCTGGACTCGAGGAAACTGCGCACGTACGGCTCGGCTTCGAGGCGAGCTTGGGCCGATTCCGCCACGTCCCTCAGGTCCGGATCGCCCTCCAGGGCCTCCTGGTTCTGCGCTGCCAACTCGAGGATCTTGCCGAACTGACGCTGGGCGAAGAGCTCGGCGAAGGTCGAGGACAGCTCAATGGCCGGAGGAGTGACGATTTCCTCGTCGAGGTCTGGAAGCGTGAAATCTTTCGCTTCGGCCTCGATATGGAGAGGAGCACTCTCGGAGCTCTCCTCGACGTCGTCTCCAAGGGGTGGAAGCTCTGCGTCGAGCGGCGAAGCCGCAAAGGCGGCCAGATCCTCGACGGACACATCCGTGCCGCTCTCCTGGAGTCGACCCTGGAGCTTTCGGGCCGGTTCGAACAGGGGATCGAGTCGCAGAATGAAGTCACATCCCAGAAGCGCTTCCTGGACATTCCCCTCTTCGACGAGAGCGATCGTCTGTTGGAAGGTGTTGAGAATGCGATTTTGAATTTCTTGAGAGAGCTTGGCGTTACCGGCGTAGCTCATAGTCGAAACCTGCGGGAAGGAGTGATCCAAGTGATTGAGTGTGCGAATGTTAGCAGATGCCCAAATGCGCATCCAACGAAATGCGTCACACCTCTATCAGCCCTGGAATCAGTCAATCGCGCCCCTGCAAATCGGCCAAGATCCGCCGTGGAAGATCGTCGAATTTGCCCGACGACATCGTGACGAGCACATCTCCGTCGCGGAGCTCGTCGAGGACCTTTTTCAAGAGCTCGTCGTTGCTCTCTGTGCGTGTGGTGACAACACCCATGCCGGTCAGCTCAGCGGCTAGACCCTCGAGATCCAGACGCTCTTCGGCGCTCAGGCGTTGAGCGTGGAAGATGGGGGCTACGAAGATACGGTCCGCTTTGCTGAACGATTCCAGGTACGGCTGGTAGAAGAAGCTCCGACCCGCCGTCAGGGATCGTGGCTCGAACGCCACCACGATGCGGCGCTCGGGGAACTGCTCGCGAAGGGCCGCGATGGTCTTGCCCACGGCCGTCGGGTGGTGCGCGAAGTCGTCGATGATGGTGATTCCGGCGTGGGAGCCCACCACCTCCAATCTCCGTTTGATGCCCTCGAAGCGAGCGAAGGCATCGGCAACTGCGCGCGGCTCCAGTCCGTCACGGCGTGCAACGGCCCAAACCGCGAGGAGGTTGCAGACGTTGTGAAGGCCGGTCATGGGAAGGTGGATCTCCACGTCCCCAGCTTCCGCGTCCCGAACGGTGAAGTGGCTACCATCCGGACCTGTCGAGACGGGTCCTACCGGGTGAAGGTCGTTGTGGTCTTCGAGTCCGTAGAAGATCACCGGGCAGTTGGCTTTCTCCGCCACCTTGCGGACTTCCCGTGAGTCACCACAGGCCACGACCAGCCCGTCTTCGGGAGGTAGAGCGACATATTGCTCGTACGCAGCGAGCAGGGACTCGGGATCGGGGTAAAGATCCGCGTGGTCGTACTCGACGCTGGTGAGGATCGCGGTTTCGGGGCGGTAATGGAGAAACTTGGCGCCTCGATCGAAATAGGCCGCGTTGTACTCATCGCCCTCGATGATGAACCGGCGGCCGGTCCCCTCGTGAAAGCTCTTTCCCAGGTTCCGTGGGACACCGCCCACCAGAAACCCTGGATCCTCTTCACAGGCGGTGTAGATCCAGGATGCCATCGACGTGGTCGTGGTCTTGCCGTGGGTACCTGCGATGACCAGCGGCTCTCGGTGCCTCAGGAGGAATCGGCTCAGGGCCTGCGGCATGGAGATGCGAGAAATGCCGAGGCGCTCGGTCTCCAGCGCCTGCGGATTGTGCCGTGGCACGGCATTGCCAACGATCACCAGATCGGGCTGCGACTCGAGATGAGCGATGTCGAAACCCACCATGGGCTCGATGCCCGCCGCATTCAGCAGCGTGCTCATCGGGGGATAGAGGGGATTGTCGGAGCCTCGCACGCGATGCCCCATCTCCTGGAGCAGACAGGCAAGGGGCGCCATCCCCGTTCCTCCTATGGCGATGAAGTGGATGTCGAGAGGTTGTTCGGTCACGAGCACTCGATCAAGAGGATGGCGAAGTATAGCACCGGGGACCAAGCCTATCGGGGAGAGAATCACGCTGATGTGGAGTGCTGCCTTGGCCGAGGTCGAAGGCGGGTGTAGCATGGGCCTCCAGTTGCCTCCACCCCGAGGCGGACACCTTCGAATTACGAGGAATCGGAACATGCGATCCCCAGCTCTCAGAAGACTCTCCATCCCGCTCTTTGTCGTCCTCCTATGGGCTACACCGGTGCTGATGCACAAGGCCGAGGCCCAACCGGGTGCCGTTTTCCCGGAGACGGTGATCGATGTCGGGGCTGTCAACAAGGGCGAGCGTGCCTCTTACGAGTTCACCCTCCAGAACGACGGTGATCAGGTACTGCAGATCACCCAGGTCAAGCCGAGTTGCGGCTGCACGGTGGCCGAGTACGACAAGACCATCCAGCCCGGCGGGACGGGGCGAATCACCGCCGTTGTAGACACCACGAACTTCAAGGGGCCGATCGCCAAGGCGGTCAAGGTTTTCACCAACGATCCTGTCAATCCCCAGATCAACCTGGTGATCAAGGCCAACATCAAGACTCATGTCGAGATCGAGCCGGGCTACGCCCGGTTCGTGGCTGTTCATGGCGAGCCCAACGCCAAGAGCGTGCAGAAGGTGTGGTCGAAAGAGAAGCCCGACTTGAAGATCCTGGGGGCCAAGTCACCGTATCCGCATGTCAAGGTGTCGTACGCCGAGGCGACGGCTGACGAGCGCGAGGGAGACGGCTCGGGAAACCAATGGCGAATCCTGGTCGAGCTGGATGCTGACGCACCCGTAGGACCGATGGCCGACTACATCGATGTGACCACCGACCACCCGGAGCGTCAGACGATTCGCATTCCGGTGTCAGGCTTTGTGCGGCCAGTCCTCTCCGTCACCCCGCGGGTGGCGGATTTCGGCCGACGGGAAGTGGCCGAGCCCCAGACGGCGAGTATCGAGATCCGCAACATGAGCAAGTCGGCCGTCGATCTGGACGAGGTGTCGACCGACGTCGAGGGCTTGCAGGCGGAGATCGAGCCGCTGGAAGAGGGGAGGCTCTACAAGATACTGCTGACTCTGGAGCCTGGCATGAAGAAGGGTAGGTTCCGCGGCCAGATCACCATCAACACGACCAGCAGCAAGCAGCCGGTGTTGGAGGTGAATGTGAAAGGGGTAGTGCTCTAGGCTGCGCACTTGAGGTCTTGAGGTCTTGAGGTCTTGAGGTCTTGAGGTCTTGAGGTCTTGGGGCCTTGAAGAATGTAGGGG
>JARFQS010000192.1 GCA_029287645.1 Thermoanaerobaculia bacterium
TCCTCGATGGTCGATTCCGCGGTGTCGTCCCCGCTCCGTACGAGAGACCGGATCAGAAGTCCTCTCTCGTCGGAGAGCAGATGGACCTTCACGGTCTCGGGGCTCACGAACTCCCTCACCTGTTCGACTATCCGATCGTCGATCGGCTCCAGGACCTCGAGCTCGAGAGAGGGATCGCCTCCGATCGCACCCAGGGCCGCCGCATTCTCCAGGCCGCAAAGCTCGTTGGTCCCCGGAATCACCACGGCCAGGCCGTTCTTGTAGATGTTCGGGTCCACCCAGACCTCGATCGAGTCGACTGCCCTCTCGGGGAGGAGGGAGGCGGCTGCGGCGGCCCCCAGCGAGATGGCCACCGGCTCCGTGCACCCCAGGGCGGGTGCCACCTCCATTTCCAGGATGTCCTTGACGGTGTAAGTCATGCGCGCTCCCGGCGGGTCGCTCGCCCGGGCGATCTCGCTTCCGGCCGGGTCAGTCCTTCTCCAGGGTGAAGCGGAAGTCACAGTGGTCCGCCCCTTCCATGATCGTCTGTGTCCGCTTCAGCTCGATCTTCGGGTTGAATCCCTCCACCAGCGCGAAGTCCCGCGCGCAGGAGAGCGTGAACCCCAGCTCCGCCATTCCCAGCTCCCGGTACATCTCCGCATATCGGCAGCGGGTCGTGTTCATCGAGATCTTCTCGGGCGTGAACTCGACGAGGTCCGACGTCACGGCGTCGTCCTTGCTCCAGCGCGCCGTTGCCTTGGCGAAGTCCACCAGGCTGTCTCCATCCGCGAGCTCCCGCAATTCCTTCCCGCCTTCTCTCGCCAGCGCCGTGATCACACCCTGCGCGATCTCCAGTGCTCTCTCCTCTCCGATCTCCGTCATGAAGGCCTTGATCAGGGGCCCCGCGATGCGCGCCTCGATCTCCCGCTGGGCCAGCATTCCGATCTGACTCAGGTCCGCTCCCATGTTCTTCCCCTTACTTCTATTGGCTGTTTCGCTGGAGCTTCTGCTCCCGATAGATGTCCATGAAAGACTCCACCTCGTCGAGGAGACTCTTCAGTAGAGCTACCCCCTCCGGGCGCAGACCCTCGAACAGCTTCTCGATGCGGGAAGACTCCTCCGCATGGTACTCCTCGTGTCCTTCGAACGCGGCCTTCCCCTTCGCAGTGAGCTCCAGGTAGACCTTCTTTCTGTCGTTCTCGTCCATGAACTTCTCGACTAGCCCTTTCTTGACCAGCCGGTCCCCGGTCTGCTGGATCGCCCCGCGAGTCACCCCGAGGATTCTCGCAATCTCGGCCATGTGTGCATCGGGGTGCTTGCCGATGACCTCGACCACGTGGACCTCCGACGGATAGAGGTCCACTCCGCAGCCGTAATCGAAAGGCGCTTCTTGGAGCGAGCTGTATTTGTTGACGATCCTCTCAAACTGCTCGTGGATCGCTCTGGAGACGTCGCTCTTCCGGCCCGTGGGTCCATCCTGTGTGACGTTCCGGCGGGTCATTCGTTCGGCTCAATCCTCAGCGGGTTGACAGTTTCGTATAGAACCTATACATTTTATGTATAGCACCTATACGAATCTTCGTCCAGCCCCGAAGTTGTGGAGTTCGACTGCGAGGGGAGGCCATGGCAGCGAGAAGCATCGAGACCGACGTCCTGGTGGTGGGAGGGGGAGGAGCCGGCTTCCGTGCCGCCATCGGCGCCAGGGAGAAAGGGGCCACTGCGGTGCTCCTGAGCAAGGGGCCCCTGGCCCGCTGCGGCGCCAGTCCGATGGCCGGCGCCGACTTCACCCTGGACGGCAGGAATCTGAGTCAGCTGGGTTTCGCGGGGGACCCCAACGACAGCGAAGAGAAGGTCTTCAACGACATCGTCACGCAGGGGTTCTTTCTCAACAATCAGAAGCTCATCGAGCAGTACGTTCGGGGGGCTCCCGACCGCCTGAAGGAGTTGATCGACTGGAGGCTCAAGATCGTCTTCTCGGAAGAGCGGGCGATCTTTACCACCGGGATCGGCCTGATGGACGTCCTCTTGAAGCGGGCCCGAACGGTCGGCGTGGATCTGCTCGAGGACGTGATGCTGATCGACCTCGTCGTCCAGCGGGGAATGGTGACCGGTGCCCTCGCACTCGACGTCCGGAGCGGGGAGTTCATCCACCTCGCGGCGAAGGCGGTGGTGATGGCGACCGGCGGCTGGCACAATGCCTTCTGGCCCAACACGGGGATGCGGGACCTCTCGGGCGAGGGAATGGTGATCGCCCACCGCGCCGGGGCGGAGCTCGGCAACATGGAGTTCATCACCTTCTGCTGCAACGTCCTGCTCGAGCCACCCAATGCGCGGGGCAGCATCGCTACATACGTTCTAGGCATGCAGGCGGGGCACGAGCTCACCAACAACCGGGGTGAGGCCTTCCTCGACCAGTACGACCCCTACACGGTGGGCGTCGCGTCCGGCACGGAGTGGAACAAGAGCTTCATCTCGCACGCCACCGCGAAGGAGGTTCGGGAGGGGCGGGGCTTCTCCCGGGGTGGGATCCACTTCCGCCGGGGGGACGAACCGTGGGAGAAATACAAGGCCTGGTGCGGGATCCTGTTCCCGAACTGGAAGTACAAGTCCCTGGACATGACCGAGATCGGTCGCCGTCTCGAGGCGAACGAGCCGCTCGAAGTCGGAGCGGTGGTCGAGTACTTCGACGGGGGCATCGTCATCGACGACGGCTTCGCCACCGCGGTCCCCGGTCTCTTCGCGGCCGGTGAGTGCACGCTGGGGCTCTTCGGCGCCAACCGGGTCTTCTCCGCGATCACCGAGATGCTGGTCCAGGGTGCCGACGCCGGCCGAAACGCTGCGGAGTATGCGCGAAGCGCCGAGATCCCGGCGCCGGATCCGGACTCCCTTGCCGAGAAGCAGCACAAGGCGGAGCGGCCCTTGGAGCGAAGCGGGGGCCTGCGCCCGGCTCCCGTCCGAAGGAAGATTCAGGAGATGGCCCAGACCCACCTGGGCCCGATCCGGACGGAAGGGGAGCTCCAGTCGCTGCTCGCCGAGATCCAGAGAGTGAAGCGAGAGGAGCTGCCGCTGCTCTCGCCCGCGGCGGCGGGGAGGTCCTACAACAAGGAGTGGGTGGACGCCCTCGAGCTGGAGAACATCGCAGCCCTGCTGGAGCTCGCCGCATCCAGCGCCCTGCAGCGAACCGAGAGCCGGGGCGTGCACTATCGCGCGGACCACCCGGTGACGAACAACGACGAGTGGCTGGTGGAGAGCCTGGTCAGGAAGACGGACGACGGATTCGCCCTGGCCACGCGGCCGGTCTCCACGACCTCGATCACTCCACCGGCAGGCACCACCCCCTACCTGGACATGGTCAAGGGGATGATGGAGCGCCATTCGGAGATCGGTGGCCACCACTGATGCAGCGGACTTACGGGAGGGCGAACCAGATGGCTGAGAAGACGATCACCGCCCGGGTCTTTCGGATGGATCCCGCCGTCGACGAGGAGTCCCGCTATCAGGAGTACCGGGTTCCCTTCGAGGAGGGGATGTCCGCGATGGACGTCCTCGACTACATCTACCAGAACCTGGACGGCACGCTGGCGTACTACGACCACGCCGGATGCTCCCTTGGAATCTGCGCCCGCTGCAACTGCAAGGTCAACGGGAAGGCGACGCTCTTCTGTCAGTACCTCGTCTCCGGGGACCTGACCATCGATCCGATCAGCCCCTCGAAGGTGCTCAAGGACCTCGTCTGCGAGAGGAAGCGCGAGAATCCCTGAGATCCTCGGTGCTTCGCCGCTATTCGGCGCGTTCGAAGATCTGGAAGCTCTGTCGTCCGAGAAAGTCGAGGGTCTCGACGCGTCGGTATCCTGCGGCCTGCATCTCCGCCCGGATCACCTCCGGTTCGGTGAAGTGGGGGAACAGGAACTGCAGCCAACCCTTTCCGTTGGGCTCGATGATCGCCAGGCGCCCTCCCGGGCGCAGGTACTTCCCCGCGCCGCGGAAGTACTCCTCTCGGGCCTCGAAGTGGTGGTAGGTGTTGAAGGTGAAGATCAGATCGAAGCCGCATTCCGGGATCAGCGGGTCGTCGTAGTAAGTCAATGCGGTCTCCAGCGATTCGATCGACTCGCGATTGCCTCGCGTGGTTTGCTGCACCATGCCGAGCGTCAGGTAGGAGTCGGCCATCACCTGCAGCCAGGCGACCGGATTGGACCCTTCGTAATCAGGGTCTCCCACCTCTGCCTTGTGAGCTTTCATTTCCAGAATGGTTTCTTCCAGTTCCTTTTCAGCCTGATTGGCCTTGCCATTGTTCAACAACAGGGAGGCCCGGGTTCCTTTCGCATCCGCCCACTGAATGACGAAGTTTCGATCAGGAAAACGCTCACGCAAGTCTTCAAATGACTCGATCTTCGCCGTCATCTCTTCGATCGAATTTTCCGTTTCACCAAAGTTGATGTAGATGTCGGCGATTTGTCGTTGCAGTCGGGCCGATTCAATCTGCAGATAGGGATCGTCATCGACTTCCTGTTGCAAGCCTTCATAAAAACTGACAGCATCCTGCAACAGGCTGTTACGGATCTTCGTCATGTAGGGT